>DATBXH010000064.1:0-6569 GCA_036514375.1 Bacteroidales bacterium
AGGTTTTGAGGGGTCAGTTCATAAACATCAATATAAGCCAGACCCGTATAGCAACTAAAGACAAACATATCCTTTGCGTGTTGTAAACGGAGAATTTTGAATTCCTTCTGTTCTATGGCGGCCAGTTCTTCAGCATTTAAAAATTGACGATTGGTTTTTAAAAATGTTGGTTGAAATTTCTGGAACGGGTCTCTGTCAAGCCACTCATTTTTAATGGCAAGATTAACGACTTTTCTGAGTCTTTCGATATGTTTCATTACGGTGTTTTGTCCGCATGGCTTCTTTGGCTGGAGAGGCTTGTACTCTTTCATAAATTTTTCATAACCAACTATAAACTTATAACTCAATTGAGATAGGTAGATATCAGAAGTATGAAGTACTTCTCTGATATATAGCTGGAAGTACGTTTTTGTGGTATAGTAGTTCTTCATAGTACCCCATTCAAGGATATTCTTCATTTCCTCGTTGTGGTAATCGAACAAACTCATAAGGGAATGTTCTTTTTCTTCATTGCCAAGAAATTTATTTTTGACAGCGACCGCAGTAATTAGCTGTTTTTTTAGTTGTAACTGCTGGTAACATTCTACCATACGGCTCCTAATTTGTTCCAGGAAGGTGTTCAGAGTCCTTATTTCTTCTCCTTTCCCTTTGGCCATTCCTTTACCGTGATTCCAATTGTCAACATCAATATCTCTTTTAATTGAGATTTCATTACGCTGGCCATCTACTGTAATTCTGGCATAGATTGGAGCTTTACCATTTTTCTCTTTTTGCCTTTTTAGGTAAAATACGACTCCGAAGGTGTTTGTTGTTGTCATACAAAATACGATTTAGTTGTTATTAATTCATTTTATGAACCAGGTCAACTTCATCACTGAAAATCACCTGCTAAAATCCATCAAAAACACCTAAATAATATTATTCAACTAATTGTAAATAAATTACTTATGTGCTGTTCGGTGACCCAAAAGTAAAATAAAATTTTGGTCACCGAATAGGTCACATTTTGGTTGAAAATAATTGTTTCGATTTTGTATCAGAAAAAATAAAAAGCTCGAAAATCATAAGATTTACGAGCTTTTGTCAGGACTTGATGTCCTTCTGGTCGGGGTGAGAAGATTGCACTCCCCGCCTGCAAATATTTTATTATCAGTAAATTATAAAGAACAAGTTCAGCGGGTTCACTATCTGGTTCTCATTTGTTTTGAGTAAGGACAAGCCTTTTTGATGAACTCCGATTTCTATGCAAATGTATGAAAAAGACACGACTTTTCTATGTAAAGAGAGCTAAATATCTGCAAATTGTATTGAAAATGAGCATTATTCTTGACATGATTTGTATTGCTTCGTTTGGCTCAACTTAATCATTCAGGATATGCTTCACTTCCGCTACGAATCGAAAAGGATTTTATATTGTTCTTCAATATCCTTAATTTCAGAATCTATTAGCATATTGAATTCTTTTTCTTTAGCTCTTTTTGATAAAACACCATTGTTCTGTTCCAGGAATCGAATTAACATGGCTACTGTTTTATCCGGCATCTGAAACACATCATCCAGCCAGGCTTTCATTGCATCATATTTTTGAAGATATTTAACCTCTTCGGGAATAATCTTATCGATGGTATAATCAACACATTCAAATAAAAACTCGGCTTGGGTTGTTGCATCAAAATACCGGTAGTAATCCGCTGTTTCATTCAATACCTCTATGTTGTTGTTCCGTGTCTTTTTCCATTCTATAAACTCAATCAATGGGTGTGAATATGATTCTAATACTTTGCGATAATCATTAATGCGATCGAGTATTGCAGCAGAAACCGGAAAAATAATGCCCTGTGGAGTAAAATTCATTTTGGATAATAGATGATGAATCAAATAGCGATGAATTCTGCCATTTCCGTCTACAAAGGGATGAATAAACACAAAACCAAAGGCTATTTGTGCAGCAGTCAGCACAGGGTGGAATCCAGACTTTTCCAGGAGAGAAGCAGTTTCCAGTAAGCCGTTTATCAGTATTTCCACATCCTGCCATTTTGCAGAAATGTGTTCGGGAATAGGTTCGCCAGTGTTCCGATCATGCTCTCCTACAAAACCGCCTTCGGTTCTGAAACCCAACGCTACAAAACGACTATTTTCTATTACTATTTGTTGTAACCGAAGTAATTCCTCTTTTGATAGAGGAGAAGAACCTGCCTGGCCAATAGCCTTGCCCCAGCGAATAGCCCGGTTTTGTGTTGGAGTTTCTCCCTCTATGGTAAAGGATGCCCTGGAATCTTTCAGCAGTAAAAAGGCTGACGTTCGTAATAAAATGTCTCTGTGCACTCCTTTGATGGACGTATTCGTTTTTTGGGAAAGATCTTCATTGATATAGCTTTCCAACCTGGCAGTTTTACGTATAAGCGGACAGAAATTTATGGTACCGGGTAAATTATTACGTATACGATAGCGGGATGAATTGATGTTTAACCCGGATGTGTATTGAAGATCTTCATCTATGAGTGGTACGTAATTCCCTTCTTTTAAATCGGGTAAGTTTAATTTAACTTGCAAAAGCCATTCATACAGAAACCATATTTTACGAATGTATTGACTGAGTGGCTCGCTTTTTACCCAATTTTCAATAGTTGATATCTCTAATTGATTAAATAGTTTTTTGAAAAACAGAAGGTTTACTCCTTCGTATTTGAGGCCAAAAACCAAATGGTCGTATAAAGTATCCCCGGGTTGATGACGGGGTGTAAATACAAGCCACCCGACAGTTTGATACTGTCTTCTTTTTTCACTGATCAATGCTAGTTGGGAAGGTAATGGTACTGGTAATTTTAAACTATTGATAATAGCACCGTAACCTACTAATATTCCTTTCTCGGGTGTCGAACGCCCGTGAAAAATAGTTATCTCTTGTGAAAAATGATTATTATTCATACGTTATTGTGAAAAATAGTTATTCCAAAAATAAGTGAAAAATGATTACAAATGGTGAAAAACAATTAAAAATTAATAAGACCTGTGAAATATGATTAGAAAGTACATTTCCTTTATGCAGTTTTAATAACCTCTGACAAAAAGAGACTTTTCAATCCATGCCATTGGGTTTATTTGCAAAAAAACGCAATAGGTATAGTTATGTATTTTGAAAAGAGAAATATTTAAAAAATATTTGTAAGACAGAATATCCGGATGTCAATAATTGAACCAGATAAAATATCATTGTTTAAATCGGTCTTTAAAGGCCGGGATGATGTTTTTGCCATACGATGGGAGAAGGGTGGGAAAAGCGGTTATATGCCAGCCTATTTTTACGATCCTTACAGGTTTAAGCTTCATAAAATGCATGGCGGAACACTCCAAACTTTCCCGGACAAAAGCTATTTGCCATATAATGACATTCAAATTGAAAAACATCTGAAAGGCGAACAACAGATTGGTATTTATCCATTGTTACAGGACAACACATCGTGGTTTATTGTTGCGGATTTTGATGAGGAAGGTTGGGAAAAATCATGCAAAACCTTTGTAGCAGCATGCTCTGAAAAAGGAATCCCTTCGTATTTGGAGCGTTCCCGTTCAGGTAATGGCGGCCATGTATGGATATTCTTTGAACAAGCCTATAAAGCCGAGAAAAGCCGAAAGATATTTATTTCGTTATTGCAACAATCGGGAGCATTTTCCGTCTTTGATAAGAATTCGAGTTTCGACAGATTATTTCCAAACCAGGATTATTTGTCGGGTAAAGGACTGGGAAATCTTATCGCATTGCCATTTTACAAACCAACATGGGACAGGGGAAATAGTTGTTATATTGATGTCGACACCTTTGAACCCATTGCAGACCAATGGCAATATTTACAAAATATTCAGAGAACATCTGTCTCATTACTTGATAACTTATACCAGGAATTTGCCGTTAAGAACATATCTACAGTAGAAAGAAATATTCAGGAATCATCAGATACCAGTAAAATTTGCATCAGATTGAACAACAGGGTTCAAATTAGCAGGAATGCGATACCCGATACATTAATCGCCTTCCTGAGGGATGAGTTTAACTTTATTAATTCAGAATACCTAGTAAAAAAGAAGATGGGCAAAAATACCTGGGGTAGTGAATATTATTTCAGGAATATTGAAGAAGTCGAAAATGAAGTGTTGCTGCCCCGTGGCAGTATTGGTAAAATACTGAGGTTTTGTCGTGACCATAAGTTAGAAGTTGAGTTCAGAGATGAACGTCTCAAACTGGGAAACGTAAAATTTGAGTGTAGCATTCAGTTACGTGATTACCAGTTAGAAGCTATAAATGCTGCAAGCAAAAAAGATTTTGGGGTAGTAGTTTCACCACCCGGAACCGGCAAAACAATTGTTGCTTTAAAAGTAATTGCTGAAAAGAGTCAGCCGGCACTAATAATTGTTCACCGAAAGCAACTTGCAGACCAGTGGATTGACAGAATTCAAACATTTTTGGGCATTCCCAAAAATGAAATTGGTTTGTTGGGGCAAGGCAAATTCAAAGCTGGCCGAAAGATAACCGTTGCTATGGTTCAGAGTTTACAGAAAACTCTTGAAAAACCTGGAAATGAAATGTTAAATGCATTTGGTACTATAATTATTGATGAATGCCATCATATACCGGCCGAAACATACAGAAACACTATCAGTAAACTTTCAACTTATTATCTTTACGGTCTTACGGCAACCCCATTCAGAAAGTACAATGACGGGAAGCTTATTTTCATTTATCTTGGTGATGTAATTGCTGAATTAAAGTCACAGGATATTCAGTCATTTAAACAGGCCCGGGTAATTATCCGCAATACTGAACTTGATATTCCGTTCAATAATAAAACCGACCGTTTTGAAACATTGTCAAAAGTTCTTATACACGATACAGCAAGAAACCGCTTAATACTAAATGATGTCATTTCTGTTTTAACTCAGGGCAAAAAAGCGGTAATATTGACAGAACGTAAGGAACATATAGATACGCTTAACCAGTTTTTAAAACAGAAATATGAAACGATTACCTTATGTGGCGAAGATTCCGAATTGTCAAGAAAACAAAAGTGGAAATTATTGAACGAAGGTAACTACCAGGTGCTTATTACAACAGGACAATTCTTTGGCGAAGGAACTGATCTTCACAATGCAGAATGTTTGTTTCTTGTCTATCCTTTTTCCTTTGAAGGCAAACTTGTTCAATATATCGGGAGGGTACAGCGTTCGGAAGTAATTCCTTCTATTTACGATTACCGGGATTATAAAATTGAATATCTTAATAAGCTTTTCCTGAAAAGAAATACATATTACCGTAAACTCGAAAAGCAGGCCTCATTATTTGATGATTTATCAGAAATTGTGAAAGAAAACGGCACCAATCTTGTAATCGAGGAAGAAATCATTATTCCCCTCGAAAACGTAGAATTCAGGTATGGAGCATTTTCGCTCCAGTTTTCGATAAAAGATTTGAATAGAACCGTTGAGTTTGAAATTGAGAACGATAATATTCGACCAGAGTTTGAAGTTCTTAAGCCCTATTTTTCTAAGCTTTTAAACATGACCAAGGTTAAGGTTTCTATTTATGCCGAGTTTGTAAATAATACCCTTATTTCACAGAATGCAGAATCATCAGATTTAGTAAGATTGAACCGCGAGATAATAGAAAGCGTTAAGTTCAAGTACATTTCAAAATTTTTCTTTGGACAACAGCCTAAAAAAAATCAGCCTGGATTACTTGACTTAAAACAGTTACAGGACAGTGATAAGAATTCGGCCCAATTATTTGATTCAGATGAAGAGTTCGTTGAAAATGTTCTCAAAAACCAGAACCTGAAACATTATCGCCAAATCAGGTATTTAGCCAACCAACATTTAGGCAACATAGTAAAACTACGGTTCGTGCTCAGCCCATTTTCGTTTGTATTTTTACTTCAGGGGGCTGAAAAGTATTATATTGTAATGGAAACCTTAGATACAGAAGAAGCCACCTATATATGGCTTTTAGAAAAAGAAACTTCGGTGCTTCGGGCTCGACTTAAAGAAATTGACGGGCACATCAATACTATACGAAATCAGGGGCGGCAAGCTTTTCTGGAAAGCAATCCTCAAAATTTTATCAAGATATTTCATGATTATACAGATAGCCGCAAGGGTTTTATACTTTGGAAGGATATGGTTGAGGAAGTTCTGATATGAGCCTAAAACTCTTTTGTCACTAGCCAATTACAAAAAGCGAAAGATCATTTGTTCGATATAGAAGATGGTAAAAGATTGCAAGTCGAAATTAGTGTAAAATGTTAATGAAGCTTATTACATAGGAATGTTGTCCAAATGAAAAGAGTATGAAATCAGCTACTACAAACATTCCAATGCAAAAAGAATTAAAAACGAGCAAATTGGATTGAAAATGAGCATTATTTTTGATATGATTCGTATTGCTTCGCTTGGCTTAACTTAATCATTCCAGGAACGGAGTAACCTGCTCGATGGCCAGACCGGTAAACAGACAAAACTCATCTATACTTACAAACTGATGAGGTTCCTTTGCAAAATGCTGCCTGATTTTGTCCAGC
>DATBXH010000065.1:0-3326 GCA_036514375.1 Bacteroidales bacterium
CTTTTACTAAGAAAAATAAGCCGCCAGTGATTGAAATAATTTCAACAACAGATAAATTTAATGATGATTTAATACTATGGATTTAATACGCAATAGAGAATAACATTTTGAAAATTAAAATATTAAATTAAATGGCAAGTAGTAAGATTAAAGATTTTTTTAACGGAAGATTTTTTGAAATACCTAAATATCAGCGTGGGTATGCATGGGAAATTCAAAATATTCGTGATTTATTTGATGATATTGTCGAATCAATCGAATCAAATTCCAACCATTATATTGGAACAATAGTTCTTTCGAGATGTAATACAGATGAGGAAAAATTCTTTGTAGTTGATGGACAACAAAGAACCACCACAATTAGCCTTATAATTAGTGCATTAATCAAAAGACTTTCTGAAAAAGATGCTGCATATTATGAAAGGTTTTACTTAAAAGAAGACGAAAGATACCGAATTACTCCTTTGAATAGAGATAAACAATTCTTTATTAAATTATTAGAGGGCGATATTGAAGAACCACAAAATAAAAGCCAAAGATATCTAAAGGATGCCATTGAAGAGATAAATTATAAAATTGACCAAATTGATGATAAATTAAAGTTTTTAAAATCAGTTGAGAAATTAGAAGTGATGGAATTTGTTGAAAATTCCGAAGGTGATGCGATTAGGATTTTTCAAACAGTAAATGATAGGGGTAAACCTTTATCAAACATGGAAAAGGCAAAAAGTTTACTTATCTATTTTTCTAATCGCTATTTATCTAAAAAACTTGATAGTACCATTAATGATTATTTCAGTGATATTTTTGAGATTTACGATGATATTAAACATTTAGGTGAAGAACTTGGCATCAATCTAATAAAAAGCAGAGATTTCAATGAGGATAACCTAATGCGTTATCATTTTGTGACATACAGCAATGAAAACTATGACCCCACTGCTAGTTACGTATTACAATTTTTAAAAAACCAACTCACCAAACTTCGAAATGATAATAAATCTGGTGACTATGTCGAAATGGGTGAATTCATCAATTCTTATATTACAAGCCTTAAAGCTTTCTTTCAGAACTGTAAAGATGTTATTGAGAAAGCAAAATCTGACCCTAAATATTATAAATTATTCGTAGTATTAAATTTATCTGCCACACTATATCCATTAGTTATTAAGCTTCAAAAGCTTAGTTTACTAGAACAAAATTTGCAAGGTGAAGGTCGAGAACAATTCGTGTTTTTTGACCTTGTCGAATTAGTAGAAGTTAGAGTTTATAAAACCAGGGGTACTGACCCTAAAGCAGATATTTCAAGATTAGTTTATGATATTGATAATAAACAGGCTCTGGATATTGAAAACTGGCTGATTTGGTTTAACAATCGTTGGATGCCAAAAGAAGAATTTCAATCAAATTTGTCCAGAGGTATATATGGGAATAGAGCGTTAAATCATATATTTATCACTTATTGTGAAAAAATTAATGGTAAATACTTTGATATTAATCAATTGCGCAACTTAATGAGCAAAATTCCAAATATTGAGCATATTCTATCACAGACCCCAACCTTTGAGCCTATGGCTTTAGGATTTGATAGTAAAGAGGACTTCATAGATTTCGAACACAATATCGGAAATTTAACTGTCTTGGAAAAGGGATTAAATTCAAGTGTTCAAAATAGAAATGCTATTGATAAAATTGATGGTTATGGAAGAAGCGATTTTTCAATGACTAAGAAATTGGCTTCAGAAATAGATTCCTGTAAAGGCTTTTCCAAAAAAGAGTTGCAAAAACGGACAAAAGTACTTGCAGATTATTGTATTGAACGATGGTGGAGCGATAGGACCATTGAAAGTCCAATTATTACAATCAACGATGATATAGAAAACGAGATGATTACAGACAGAAATTAAATAACTAAGATATTAATAAATATCTAAACGATAGACACTGACTTAGGTGATGTCTTTGATATTGTAGGCTATGCAAACAGCAAATGACTTTAGGCACAAAATAAACAAACTCCTTGACTTAAGGAAATATGATGAAGTATTGAAAGAGTTGAACTCTCAAACTGATAATTTCATTAACAATAAAAAAGAGAACCTTTACTTGCTTGGCGAGATTGCTGGTTCTTACATTGATTTAGGGAATGAAGCTTATAATCTGGATGCCGTAAATAAAGGGATATCTATTTTCAGAGATAATTATGATTTATTAAAGACAAAGATTACACCTGAAAGTATTGATTACTGTTTGGGAAATGGATTTCATGCGATTTATAAAATATCAACGAAAGGAAAAAATGATTTCTTTCCGACCCCAGAAAACATTAAGGAAGCATTATTTGAAGCAAAACAGTCATACTTAAGAGCATTTAAGAAAATAGGCTTTAAGAACTTAAATGATTTTTCAATACAAGTTTTAACTAACCTTGGGAATAATCTAAATCATTCAGGCAGAATAGTTGAAGCATTACAACTCTTTGACACTGTATTAGAGCATAATCCTGAGTTTTCTCAAGCCATTGTGTCGAAAGCAGATGGGCTCGTTTATATGATAAGAACAACTAATTGTGCTTTAACAATTTCTTTATTCGCAAAAATTTACTGGTTATTTAAAAAAGCAAGCGAAGAGAATAAGTTGCCTGAAGAAGTAAAAAACACTGTTGAAGTTGGCCTAAAGAAAAGTGCTGATTTTCTAATCGCAAATAATTTTGATTTCAGTACTTTGGAAGATGATATTATCTTGAATAATAAGGAATATTCAAACCATCCTAAAAATGTTAGATTTTCCCTTGATAATTTTTTGAGCCTTTCTGAACATGGATTATACTGCAAATGTAACGGTGCAAAAATTGATGATTTAAGGATTGGTTTTCCTGGATACCAAAATACAGATAAAAAATTAGCAGAGTTAGAGATGCTTAATAACCGATTGAAATCTGAGTTTTCTTTTGCCAGACAGTTATATTTTAACTTCCTATCAAATAATTTAACTGACAATGTTCGTTACGAAAATATTCTTGATGGAATTAAAAATGGAATTCATCTTGAACAACTTAGAACTAGCTTCAGACTTTGCTTTGGAATATTGGACAAAATTGCTGAAGGATTATGTTATCTATATGACTTAGAAACTAAGGAAAGAGAAAATATTTATTTTGAAAGTTTCTGGAATTCTAAACAGGTACCATCAAGATGGGATAAAATAAATTCATAGAGGTCATCATTTAACTACATATTAATTCTGTCTGATACATTTTATCAGCCGCAACCATTCTCCTGATAAGATTGTTGAAAATATCCCCTTTCATCTGGGAACGGTTGATG
>DATBXH010000066.1:0-2509 GCA_036514375.1 Bacteroidales bacterium
CTGCTTTAAAGAGTCCTTCCTTATCAGGGAAGTAATAATACAAAGCAGCCTTGGACATACCCATATCAGAGGCTATCTCCTTCATGGTTGTTTTTTCCAACCCATATAAGCCAAATCTTTTTTGAGCGGCTTTCAGAATAACCTCTAACTTTTCAGCATTTTCTCCACTGTGCGTAACATATACCATTTATTATTCAATATTTTATTGATTAATAACAATCACTTTGACCCTTTTGTTTAGGGGGTCAAATATAGGAAGTTTTCTAATGTCTGCGACTTTTTATTTTCAAAACTTCAATTAAAGTCAAAAGCCTTTCATATAAAAAATTAGTATTCAATACTATATTTAACAGTTATGTTGTTTCTCAAAAATAGTTAGCGTATTTTTTACGCTAAGTTTGTTTTTTGAAATTTCATTTCATACTTTAGCCAAACATTTAACTACCTAATGAACGGTTTAAACCCACATATATCCGTAGACTGTGTAATTTTTGGCTTTGATGGAAACCACTTAAAGGTGCTTCTTATCGAGCGTGAACAGGTATCCGAGGAAAATCCATCTGTACCTTCTGACCTTTTAAAACTGCCCGGAAACCTTATTAGTAATACCGAAGACTTAGATATTTCTGCTTATCGTGTTTTAAAAGAGCTTACAGGTCTCGATCATATTTTCCTAAAGCAATTTGGGGTTTTCGGGAGTCCGGACCGGTTGAATAACCTGAATGATCTGGCCTGGCTTCGTGCTACGAGCGGGTTATCTATCGACCGTGTGGTAACGATAGCTTATTACTCGCTGGTTAAGATTAACGAAAGTAACCCAACCGAATCGCTTCTGGAAAAAACAAGCTGGTTACCAATAAATGAAATTCCTCAACTGATTTTCGACCATAATCTTATAATTGAAAAGGCACTGGATGCTCTTCGCAAGGAATTGCGTACAGAGCCCATTGGATTTGAGCTTCTCCCAAAGAAATTTTCTATTCGGCAATTGCAAAGTCTTTATGAAGTAATTCTTGGCAATAAATTGGACAATAGAAATTTTCGAAAAAAGGTTGGGAAGCTCGAATATCTCATTGCCCAGGAGGAGAAGGAAAAAGGTGTAAACCATAAACCTGCGGTTCTTTATAAGTTCGACAGGAAAATATTCTTAAAGAACAGGAAGGATGTGGGATTTGTAATATAGAATTTAGGTGGTAGTTCTTAGACGTTAGGTTTTAGCTATTGAGTACCGGATATATTGGACACTGATGAATAACTTAAGAGTAAAATTCGAAAGCAAGAAGTGAAGAACAAAAATAAAAACTCAAGTGGTAAAAAAATTAAACTCTAAACATTTATAATATATGTATTTATTAGGATACGACATAGGAAGTTCTTCGGTAAAAGCCAGTCTTGTAAATGCTGAAACAGGTGTTTGCACAGCGAGTGCCTTTTATCCGAAGGAAGAAATGCCGATAAAGGCAGTTCAAACAGGTTGGGCAGAGCAGGACCCTGAAATGTGGTGGCAAAACTTAAAATTAGCCACTGCAGATGTGCTGAGCAAATCAGGAGTAAAATCGACTGATATTAAGGCTATAGGAATTTCATACCAAATGCATGGCCTGGTACTGGTAGATAAAAATCAGAAAGTACTTCGACCCTCCATTATTTGGTGCGATAGTCGTGCGGTTTCTATAGGTGAAAAAGCTTTTCGTGAAATAGGCAATACGCATTGCCTTGAACACCTGCTTAATTCTCCCGGTAATTTTACGGCATCCAAACTCAAATGGGTAAAGGATTACGAACCTGCTATTTTTGAGAAAATATACAAAATTATGCTTCCCGGCGATTATATCGCCATGCGGCTCACCGGTGTTATTAATTCAACAATTTCAGGACTTTCCGAAGGAATGTTCTGGGATTTTAAAGGCAATAAAACAGCTGAATTTCTGTTAAATCATTATGGATTCAGTAAGGATTTAATGCCCGAACTGGTGCCCACCTTCTCGGATCAGGGAAAAGTGACTGCTTCAGCAGCTAATGAACTGGGTCTCGCTCCTGGTATTGTAGTTGCTTACCGCGCCGGCGACCAACCTAACAATGCTTTGTCATTAAATGTGCTTAACCCGGGCGAAATAGCTGCAACTGCAGGAACGTCGGGTGTTGTGTATGGTGTAAGCGATTTGGTAAAATACGATCCTCAATCGCGTGTAAATACGTTTGCTCACGTGAACCATACGGAAAAGCAAAATCGTCTGGGTGTTCTGCTTTGTATTAATGGTACAGGTATCCTTAATTCCTGGATGAAAAAAAATGTGGTACCCGAAGGTGCCGGTTATGAGGATATGAATAAAATGGCGGCGAGTGTTCCCATTGGATCGGATGGTATGGTTGTACTCCCCTTTGGTAATGGTGCAGAACGTGTGCTTGGTAACAAAAATCCCGGTGCAATCGTGGCCGGTGCCAGTTTCAATCTTCACAACCGCAACCATATTCTTCGTGCCAGCCAGGAAGGTATTGTTTTCTCGTT
>DATBXH010000067.1:0-6687 GCA_036514375.1 Bacteroidales bacterium
CATTTATCTTGATAATATGTGTGATTGTAATTAACGATCAGCTTAAGCTGTTTAATAAGTATCAGCTTGGCAACAACCGCCAGAAAACATTGTGCATAAGAGATATTCCGTGTCAGGTTGTTAACAAGTATCAACTGTTCAAGGAAGAGCTATTAAGAAATCCGTTGGTTACCGATGTAACATCGAGCATGGAAGATCCGGGTTATGAAATTGAGGACATGATGGGATTTGAAACTACAGGGTTAAATAAAGATTCCGGTAAAAAACTAATTTATGTATGCCCTGTGGATGATAATTTTTTCTCTTTCTACGGAATAAAGATTAAAGCAGGCACTGGCTTCCCAAAGTTTACAGGAAACGACACCACTCCCGGAACTTACATTCTCAACGAGAAAGCAATAGAATATCTGGGACTGAAAACCAACGAAGAAGCCATTGGCAAGCCATTTAGGTTAATCAATTATTATTCGCCTAAGAAACCAGGGAGAATTGTAGGCGTGGTCAGCAACTTCCAACCCTCATCGGTCAAAAAAGAAATTAAACCATATTTGTTCTTTCAAAAATCATTCTGGCTTTTCAGCGTTCAAATAAAATATGACACTACAAGGCAAGTACAAAGTCTTGTTGCTATACAAAATACCTGGAATAAAATATATCCCGATTATCCTATGAAATACACATATGTAGACGACCTTTACAAATCGATATATAAAAACGAATTTCAACTGCGAAACATAGGGACTCTACTCTGCCTACTGGCAATTATTTTATCTGCCCTTGGACTATTGGGAATTACAGGGATTGTGTATGAATCGCGTACCAAAGAAATTGGAATCCGTAAGGTAAATGGAGCCCGGTTTAACCAAATAGCCGGTTGGCTATTAAGCGATATCGCTGGTATCGTTGCCTTTGCTTTGATCATTGCTGCACCGATTGCATGGTATCTCATGCATAAATGGTTACAGAACTATGCCTATAAAGTAAGCATAACCTTGGGGATATTTCTGCTGGCAGGTTTTATTATAGCCTCAGTTGCCATAATAACTGTCAGTTGGCAAACCTGGCGGGCTGCAACGAGGAATCCGATAGAGAGCTTAAGGTATGAATAAAATGACTTCGTAAATTGGACACTTATATTAAATTCCCTAATTTTGAATTTATTAACCCTTTAAATCATAAATCTATGAAAACACCTTTGACTTTGTTAGTAGCAAGTTTTATATTTTTATCATCCTGTAATGGCAGGGGATTTACTTTTAGCGACAAATCATACAAGAGTAGTGATAAAGAATACTCGTTTATGCTGGGATACAAAGTGTCATCGCCAGCAAATCTTAAAATCTCAACTTCGGGAGGTAATATAAAAACCAGCGGACGCGAAGGAGACAGTATTGAAGTCGCTTTCGTTGTCAGAAAAAAGGGCCAGGTGCTCGACGTTACCTTGGACCAGTTAAAAGAAATGGCCGATGTGGAAATCACGCATGGTTCTAATAATCTTGAGATCAATGTTAAAAGAACCTATGAAAGGAACATCAGTGTTGGTTTCATCATTAAAACCCCTCTTAAAACCTCAGCCAATTTAAATACGAGTGGAGGAAACGTTTCCATAAGCGAAATTGAAGGAAGTCATACTGTCAGGACCAGCGGAGGAAATATTGAATGCGAAAAAATCACGGGGAGTGTTGATGCAGGTACTTCAGGCGGGAATGTGACACTAAGCAATTCAACTGCCGACTTCGAAGCATCCACCTCAGGCGGGAACATATCGATGAATAATATTACCGGCAAACTTCATGTATCAACGTCCGGCGGTAATATTGAAGCTAATACCATCAAGCCCGAAATAACTGCTTATACCAGTGGCGGTGGTATCCGTCTCAAGAATGTGCAGGGACCGGTAGATGTTAAAACTTCCGGAGGCTCCATTCATCTGGATGAAATTTCCGGTTCCGTGAAAGCCACTACCAGCGGTGGTAATATCTCAGCAAACATTACCCAGTTAACCACAAAACTGGAACTTGAAACCAGTGGTGGCAGTATTGATGTAACGATTCCCGGAGGGCTAGGTATGGATCTGGATTTATCGGCAGATCATATCGACACACCATTGAAGAATTTCACCGGTACCGCAAAGAAAGACAGGATTAAAGGACAAATGAACGGAGGAGGAATCCCAGTTCACTTATCAACTTCTGGAGGATCGATATCATTAGACTACAAATAATTTAGTTGTTAAAGAGTCGATAGACGATAGTCCATAGTTGATAGTCCACGGTCCACGGACGACAGTCGACTGTGGACTGTCGCCTTTTGTCGAACATCTAACAACGAACAGCTATTAACTAAATGCAAATTTTATGAAGCCTTTATGTCATATCCGTGTCCTTTTCGTAGTAGCGTCCATCAGTTGGAGTTATAACAGCCTGGCACGAAAGTTTCCTGGCCTGGCTGGCAGACTTAGGTTTTATCAAAAAATAGAATGTCCGGAAATTTGACTCCGATGTGTCAAAAAAATTTACATAATCGTTCACTCTCAACCTGTAAGTATGTTTATGTAAACATCTTATAACAACGGCATATTTTATGTACTATAACTCGTAAAAATTTTAATTATGATAAAGCTGCAACACATTTACAAGTATTATGACAACAAATTCAACCGTGCGTTTATCCTTAAAGACGTCAACCTCTCTATCGAAGCCGGTGAGTTTATCTCCGTAATGGGACCAAGTGGCGCTGGAAAATCGACACTATTGAATATTATTGGGTTGTTAGATGAACCCTCGGAAGGTGAGTATTCTTTTCTTGGTAAATCCGTTTATCCGCTCAAGGAGAAAATAAAGGCCGATTACCATCGCAACCATATCGGGTTTATTTTTCAGGCTTATCACCTCATCGAGGAACTTACGGTTTACGAGAATATCGAAACTCCGCTTATTTACAAAGGAATTAAGGCAAAAGAACGGCAATCCGTAGTGGCCGACCTACTCGACAGGTTTAGCATGGTCGCTAAGAAAGATCTGTTCCCACAGCAATTGTCGGGCGGACAACAACAACTCGTTGGCATTGCGCGTGCCATTGCCGGCAAGCCACAACTCCTGCTGGCCGACGAACCTACAGGCAACCTTCATTCCGATCAGGGACGGATGATCATGAACCTGCTAAAACAACTCAACAACGAAGGCATGACCATCATCCAGGTAACCCATAACGAAGAGTTTGCCAAATACGGCCGACGGATCTTAAAGCTGGAAGATGGAATCATGAGGGAAGAAATGAAGAAACAACCGCAAACAGAAGCCGTGTAATTGTTTGCCAGGCACGAATGTTATGGCTATCCTTATGACCGGGTATACCATGCATCAGTCATTGTAAAACTTCGTCCCAAAAGCAGATCCGGATGGGTAAGTATTTGGCTTAACAGAAATGCCTATCATAGCAGTAGCTGTGATCGCGGTAAGCGGAGAGAGTCGGCACGCAGCGGCAGGAAATCCAATAGAAAGTCTATGTTGTGAGTAATCCATTAGAATAAAATTATTAACCACCATCCTGCAGGTATTTAAAATATCTGCAGGATGGGTCGTGACACAAACAATCCTTTATCTCACCTTGCCGGAAGGAAACGGCAGAAACAAGCAACATCTTTCCATCTTTGTCATAAGATCGGAAATAGAATTATATATATAATTCTATCTAAATAATATTTATAATGCGGTATAAAAAACTCATCGATAACACCCGGTGCTCCTGCTATCATACAAGGGAAACTCCTTCGGTTCGACCCGTCTGATCCCAAGCAGGGTGTATTCTTTACCGGTACGGATAACGTTACCCATAAGGCAGAAGAGGTATTTCTTAATACTTTCTCGCGACTGCATATCATTATCTCGAAGGGTTTGCCCGAAGGCACGTATCATCTTGAAGTAAGAAGTAATTTGAAAACACAGACGGTAAGAATCGGGCAACTGACAGATACACTAACTGTCAGTATTAATAGTTAAAACTTATCCAAAAACTCCTTGGGAGAAATAATAGAAATGTTTGGAAAAGGATGTAACACCAATAAATCCGAATCACCAGTAATAATGACATCCGCGCCACCCGAAAGGGCTAATTCAAGGTACATATTGTCTTTGGGATCGCGGCAAACGTTTACATGATGGGTTGTTATGATGTATGTTGATATGGTTATAAATGAAACGATAAAGTCTTCTTTTGCCACATCATCTTTAAAATATTTATCAAATTTAGATTTATAGATCGTATTACGAAATTCATTTAAAATCTTATGCGAACGTAAAATAAGATGATTGTTAACGGCTTTATCAAAAGCTCTGAAAGGAATGGATTGAGGAAGTAAAGCTACGCTAATTAGAACATTGTTATCAAAGATGACTTTCATTATTCATCTTTCAATAAGTCGTCGAGTTTCTCTTTGGTCAGTCCCTGCCTGGTAGCATATTCACCGAGTTCTTCCATAACCTGTAAAATAGGTCTGGGTTTAGAAACCCATAAGTCAATAAGCCTCGACAATTGTTCTTTCTTCTCCTTTGACAATTGTTCTATTTTCTTTGCAGTCTCATCCTTTACCTGCAGATTAACCTCTTTCATAACGCATTCAGTTAATTGTCATAACAAAAATAATTAAAATACCGCAAATCGATATTCAATTTACAAAAACGAATAATTACTTGCCTGAAATATCCACATCCTTGTCCGATAAACCAACAACTCTCTTCTTAAGTCAATGCTTACTTTATTCACTTTTAATACCTTACACAAAAAGGCACTATTATTGTAGAATGAAAGAAATGAAGAAACTGCAAGGAATATTATAGACTATACAGCATTATTTCATTACTTTAATTTCCTTCATTATTTTCATTTCTTAATTGCTTTCATTTTTTTCATTACTTTCAAAACCGCTAACTGCCCATGTTCCGAAACATCCTTACCATCACGCTGCGAAATATACTAAAGCACAGGCTTTATTCCATCATCAACATTCTTGGATTAACCATTGGTTTTACATCCTATATACTTCTCAGCCTGTTTTTGAAATACGAATACAACTGGGACAAGGAAAATGTTAACTACGACCGAATTTACCGCGTGCAAGTTAATGTAACACTTAGCGGGAAAAAGGAATATTGGACCCAATCGCCGGCAGCCATTACGGATCTTTTGAAAGAAAAATATCCTGAATTCGAACAGGTTGTTTTAATGCGCGAAGCATGGGGTGAATATGTATCCACCTCTTCGATCAGACCATTTTATGATGACGAAGGTTATTACGCAGATCCCAATTTATTCGATGTCTTTACGTATCATTTCATCCGGGGAAACCCATCCACAGCACTCTCAGAACCCAACTCCGTTGTGTTATCAAAAACAATGGCAAACAGATTATTCCCGGATGATAATGCGTTTGGGAACACAATCATCCTGGAAAAGAAATTTCCCTTAAAGGTAACAGGCATCTATACCGATTTACTCCAATCCACCCTCGTAAGGCCCAGTTATATTATCCCTATTTCATCCTTTAAGATCATCAAAAACTGGGCGGAATACCGAAGCAACTGGGGGACATCCTTCCGGAATTATGTATTATTGAAAAAAGGTGCCGATTACAGGGAAGTAAACAAGAAAATAGCAGGTCTCATCAATTCGAATCACAAGGACCCGGTTATCCAGAAAATCTATCTATGCCCATTATCTATCCAGTATCTGAAACCAACGGACAGGATGGATTATATGATTGCTATTTATTCGTATGCACTTGTAGCAATCTTTATTTTAATCCTCGCGTCTATTAATTACATAAACCTGACGACCGCCAACTCATCTTCAAGAGCCAGAGAGATTGCAGTGCGTAAAGTGAACGGAAGCAATAAAGGCTCTTTAATCAGCCAATTTCTTGGTGAAACAGTCATCCTATCACTTATTGCTGCCAATTTCTCATTGGTTTTTGCCAACCTTTTACTCCCCTTGTTTAACCGAATTGTCGATAAGAACATTGACTATTCGATGATAAACAACTGGCATTTCATAGGATATATGATTGTTGTAGCCATCACCATAGGGCTGATTTCAGGCATCTATCCGGCATTTGTACTGTCGTCGTTTAAACCGGTTAATCTTCTGAAGGGCGATGTTTATAAAAATCACAAAGGCAAACTGGGACCTAAAAAGATATTGGTAACCTTTCAATACATGATTTCTATTTTCCTGATCATTGAAACCCTCATTGTTTACAAGCAAATCCAATACATGATGAGTAAGGACCTGGGGTTCAATAAGGAAAACCTGCTGATAGCTTCCATAAAATCGACTAACAAAAAACTGGATATGGAAGAGTTCCGGGACAAACTATTACAAAACCCGGAGATATTGGATGTAACGTATTCTCAAAGTCTACCCTTTCATGGGAGCAGCGGCTGGCCAATGACATGGGAAGGAAACCAGTCCAACGAAAAAATGGATGTTCGCTATAATGAAGTCAGCATCGATTTTGTCCGAACACTTCAAATGAAAATTGTAAAAGGAAGAAACTTTTCCCGGGACTTCCCTTCGGACAGGAAAGAATCGTGTCTCATCAACGAAACTGCCTGCCGAAGGTTCGGCTGGACCGACCCTGTTGGAAAGATGGTTGATGGGAAATACCGGGTAGTAGGAGTCGTGAAAGAC
>DATBXH010000068.1:0-3319 GCA_036514375.1 Bacteroidales bacterium
CTCGCAGCTTTACAATAAGAATTTTCCAAATTCGTTGATCGGTCTTAAACTCTCGTTGCCAATCTCGGAGGGATCCAGCAGATGGCATAATCTTCGAAAAGCAAATCTTCAATACAACAGGCTTAACCTGGATATGACTAATCTGAAAAGCTCCATAAGCACTGAATATGAAAGGGCCATGGCTTCATACAAAAGTAATCTTGAAGCTTTACAAACAGCTAAAGAAAACATTGATCTTGCCCGTAATATATTCAACACCGTAAAATTTCAATACGATAAAGGTGTAGTAACATACCTTGAAGTAATTGTATCAGAAACCGACCTTCGTACAGCCCAGCTAAATTATTTGAACGTGCTCTTTAGAGTGCTTTCCAGCACTCTTGATGTTAAAAAGGCACTTGGAACTATAAGTGTTAAATAAAATGAACTATTCTATGAAGAACAAAATAATTTATATAACGTATTTGGCTATAACATTATGGATAACATCTTGCAAACATGGAGATCCGCCGCAGAATCCTGCTAGTTTACCTGTTCCGGTAAACCTGTTGGAGGTTAGTAAACAACATCTTGTATATTATGATTCCTATCCGGCATCAGTTGTAGCACAGAAAGAAGTAGAACTGCGCTGTGAGGTAGGCGGTGACGTGACCGGCATATTTTTCAATGAAGGTCAGCAAGTCAGACAAGGACAGAAATTATATGAGATAGACCGAAGCAGGTATCAGGCTTCATACCAACAGGCAAAGGCGAACCTGGATATTGCCAATAGTAATATGGAGCGTGCCCAACGCGATGCCGATCGTTACGTTGAGCTGGGTAAAGAAGATGCTATTGCCAAGCAACGTCTGGATAACGCACTCACTGATTTACAAAATGCCAGATCGCAAATTGTTTCTGCAAAAGCCGATTTGGTTAAAGCAGAAACAGAATTGAATTATTCTGTCATAGCCGCCCCTTTTGATGGAACTATCGGGATCTCCATGGTAAGAATGGGAGCTTTGGTAACTCCTGATCAAACGCTGCTCAACGTTGTTTCGTCCGATAACCCGATGGGTGTGGATTTTGTAGTCGATGAAAAGGAATTGGGGCGGTTTGAGCAACTGGAAAAAAAGCCGATAAATAAGAATGATTCAACTTTTCGTCTTTTAATGCCGGACAACACTGTCTATCCTTTCTATGGAAGATTAAGCATTATAGATCGGGCTGTTGACCCTCAGACAGGGACCATAAAAATAAGGCTGAGTTTTCCGAACACCGAAAGAAACCTTAAACCTGGTATGAACTGTAATGTACAAGTCCTGAATGAAAATTCGGGTTGGCAGGTAGTAGTACCCTATCGTGCTGTTGTGGAACAAATGAGCGAATTCTTTGTATTCAAAAGAGATAGTTCGAAAGTAAGGCAGGTAAAGATTTCATTAGGTGCCAAAATTGGATCAAATGTTATTATTCGTAAAGGGATTAATGCCGGAGATTTTATAGTGATTGATGGCATTCAGCGACTGCATGATGGATCTGCAATCCTGGTGGGAAGCCGTAAGATAGCTGATAATAATAAAGCAAAGTAGTATACAAACATTGGTCGTTTTATTCCGGATCTATCCTGGGAAAATGACTTTGGGTGAATTGTTCTATCCAATAATGATCTTTTATTCTTAAATAACATCAATACATGATAGCCGATACCTTTATTAAAAGGCCTGTAACTGCTATGGTTGTAGCCATTGTAATTGTAATTGTTGGGATATTAGCCATATTTAGTTTGCCAGTAAGTCAATATCCGAATATTACTCCACCTGTAGTTCAGGTGGGTGGACAATTCATTGGTGCTGATGCGCAAACCGTAGAGCAAACTGTGACCACTCCCGTTGAAACACAGGTAAATGGGGTGCCAGACATGGAATATATGCAAAGTAACAGTACCAGTAATGGTCAGATGAGCCTTAATGTTACGTTTAATGTTGGTACCGACGTTGACATTGCTGCATTGGATGTTCAAAACAGGGTGAATCTTGCCACCCCGCAACTACCCGATGAGGTTAGACGATTAGGACTTACAGTTAGGAAGAGAAATCCAAGTATTTTAATGTTAGTAGCCATATTTTCTCCAAAAGGAACTCACAGCATTGAATTCCTTGACAATTATACCAATATTTTTGTTAAGGACGCACTGCTCAGGGTTCCGGGTGTCGGTGATGTATTTACCAGAGCGGATGATTTTAGTATGAGGGTCTGGCTTGAACCTGATAAATTGGAACAACTTGGTATAACAGCCACCGATGTGACCAATGCTATGCAAGCCCAAAATGTTCAGGTTGCAGCAGGAGCAGTTGGGGCCCCTCCGCAACCGAAGGACCAGGCTTTTGAATATACTGCTTTTGTAAACGGCAGACTCAGTAATGTGAACGAATTCCGTAACATCATAATTAAAACCAAACCGGAAGATGGTTCTATCGTTCATTTAAAAGATGTTGCCAGAGTAGAACTGGGTAAATTCAACTATTCAGGTAATTCCTTTGTTGACGGCAAGCCTTCTTCATTTTTACTCATTTTTCAGACACCAACGAGTAATTCGCTTCAAACTGCTGAAGGGGTTTATAAAACAGTGGCAGAGCTAAGTAAATCATTTCCCAACGACGTATCTTATAATGTTCCCTTTGAAGCGGTTTCCGTAGTTAAGGAATCGATACGGGAGGTTGTGGTTACTTTGCTTGAGGCATTGGGCCTTGTTGTGTTGGTGGTTTTTCTTTTTCTTCAGAACTGGAGAGCCACGATTATTCCCGTACTGGCTATCCCGGTATCTATTATCGGTACGTTTGCATTTTTTATACCCTTAGGATTTACCATCAATAAGCTTACTCTTTTTGGATTCGTTTTAGCCATTGGTATTGTGGTTGACGATGCAATCATTGTGGTGGAAGCAGTGCAGCATTACATAGACGACCAACATCTGTCCGCCAAAGAGGCTACGCGAAGAGCTATGGCAGATATTTCAGGACCGGTAGTTGCCATAGCGTTGGTACTCTCTTCCGTATTTGTGCCGGTTGGTTTTATACCCGGTATTGTTGGACATTTGTACCAGCAGTTTGCCATAACCATTGCAATCTCTGTTCTTATCTCTGCATTTGTAGCTTTGTCTTTAACTCCGGCACTATGTTCATTGTTTTTGAAACCTTTAAACCTGAGCGAAAAATCGCATGGGCTTAACCGGTTTTTCTTTTATTTTAACAAATGGTTTAAACGAACAACCGACAGTTATACAAATCGTGTTCAAAAATCGATTCGCTTTTCACGATATGTGGCTTTCCTGCTCATATTT
>DATBXH010000069.1:0-2208 GCA_036514375.1 Bacteroidales bacterium
TGTAAGCTCCCACCTCATTTCAGGAACAATAGAATCCGCATATTTACTGCTGACAACCTTATTATCAAGAATTACCTTTGGATCGATCTTCAAACTGAAATTTTTGGCAGGAATATAATCAACCCTTTCTCTGCTGTTCGGTAAAGTTTTTGTTTCAATACTATCGCTGGCAACAAACTGCATTACTTCTTTAAGATCAGCGTACTGCCCGTTGAGTCTGTCAACCACGTAAAGAGCATCACGGGTACCGGTTTGATATTTCTCATGTTTCATCGAAAACGGCACCGGGGGTGAATCGTTAACTTTCCGTTCCATCTGGTCGATATACCAATCGGCCCCAAGATAGCTAAGGTTAACAACACGGACATCGGTTCGTACACCAAACACTTCCTGTACGCACCATAATGGGAATGTGTCATTATCGCCATTGGTAAAGATAATAGCATCTGGTTCGCAGGAATTCAGGTAATCGTAAGCAAAGTCCGTACTTGTCTTACGACCGGAACGATTATGGTCGTCCCAGTTCTGAGATGCCATCAATCCAGGTACCAAAGCAAGGCAGACCACTGTTACCAGAACAGTTACGACGGTTCCTTTTACTTTGTTGTTTAACCAGTTAATCAGCGCCATTACGCCAAGTCCGATCCAGATAGAGAACGAAAAGAATGAGCCTACATAAGAATAATCGCGTTCACGCGGCTGGTAAGGTGTTTGATTCAGGTAAAGCACAATGGCAAGACCTGTCATAAAGAACAAAATCAGCACTACCCAGAAATCTTTTTTATGCTTCTGAGAGTGAAAAAATAACCCAAGCAATCCAAGCAACAAAGGAAGCATGAAATACGTATTTCTTGCCCTGTTGTGCTTGAATTTATAACCCGAAATATTATCAGGCAGGTTGTCCTGCGGGCCAAGCCGCATCTCATCCAGAAAAGTAATACCGGATATCCAGTTTCCTTTAAGATTGTCCCCACTTCCCTGCAAATCATCCTGTCGGCCCGAAAAGTTCCACATGAAATAACGGAAATACATCCAACCAATCTGATAATTAAAGAAAAATTTCAGATTCTCACCAAATGTGGGTTTGTAAAGGGTTTGTTGCTCTCCTTGCGAGTTTGTCACCTGGATAGGTACTCCTTTAATATTAGCCCATTGTTTGTAAGCCTCAACATGACTGCCTTCTGTACTAAACATTCTGGGAAACAAAGTACAGAACTGGGGATCATAGACATACACAGGCTTGTGGGAGATAGCAACATATCTTCCATCTTTTTGTCCCCAAATGGGCGCTCCTTCTTTGGAGTCAATTACCGGGGCATTGAAATACGGACCATATAATAAAGGGCGCTCCCCATATTGCTCCCGACTCAGGTAGGAAATGAGATTAAAAAAGTTAGAAGGATTGTTTTCATTTAATGGAGTTCCGGCATTAGATCTGATAATGGACATCGTATAAGAGGAATATCCAAGCAGAATCATAGTTAAGCAAAGAAGTATAGTATTTCCCAATGCTTTTCCCCTTTTCGAGGTATACCTAATTCCCCAAATCAGTAATCCAATGAGAGCTACAATAAAGAAAATTCCTCCCGAGTTAAACGGTAATCCAAACCAATTGACAAACATTAACTCAAACCACGATGCCACAATAAAGGTACCTTGAATAAGACCATACATGACGCCTCCCAGAATAACAAAAGATATCAGTATGGCAATGATCAAGCCTTTACGGGTAACTTTATACTTCCGGAAGTAATAAACAAGGCCAAGGGCAGGTATCGTTAACAAGTTCAAAAGGTGAATACCAATTGTCAAACCCATCAGATATGCAATAAGCACAAGCCACCGGTTGGCATACTTCTGGTCTGCACAGTTCTCCCATTTTAGAATTGCCCAGAAAATCATGGCTGTAAACATTGTTGACGTTGAAAAAACAATGGTTTCCGCAGCCGAAAACCAGAAGCTATCCGAAAATGTAAATGCCAGAGCTCCAACAGTACCACTTCCGATAATGGTAATAAGTTCCTTTAATGAATACTCTTCCTTTTGGCCAATAATTTTGACTGCAAGATGAGTAATGATCCAAAAAAGAAACAGAACTGCAAAGGCACTGGCTATCCCGGAATAAATGTTCATTGCAATTGGCACCTTCGCAGGATCGCCACCAGCAAACATAGCCGCAATACGGGTTAACATAGCAAACATCGGATA
>DATBXH010000070.1:0-15937 GCA_036514375.1 Bacteroidales bacterium
CCGTTGGAGCCGCGGGAACCATAAATGGCTGTTGCTGAAGCATCCTTGAGAATATCAATGCTTTTGATGTCATTAGGGTTGATATCACTAATTGACCCGGGATAAGGGATTCCATCCAATACTACCAGCGGGTCATTGGAAGCGTTTAACGAACGGGTACCTCGAATTCGTATTTGCATTGAAGCGCCCGGCTGAGATGATGTTTGTGTCATTTCCACACCTGCTACACGTCCTTGCAACGCTTGTGTCATATCAGCCGATGGTATATCACGGACTATGTCACCTTTTATTGAAGCTACCGAACCTGTTATAGCTTCTTTCCGCTGAACACCATAGCCAACAACAACAACTTCATCCAATACCCTTGCCTCTGCTTTTAGCTTTACATCAAGAGTTAAACCGGTTACAGAAACCCTTTCCGTAGTAAAGCCTACAAAGGAAAAAGATAGTATGGCATCCTTAGGAGCCTCTATGGAATACTTTCCTTTAATATCAGTGATTGTACCTATAGATGTACCCTCAACCTGGACGCTAACTCCAGGCAGCGGTTCGCCGGTAGAAGCATCAGTTACTGTACCCGTAACTTTTTGCTGCATTATAGCATTCCCGGGTATATTATCATTTTTGACCGGTGAGGCATTCACTGAGGATACCATAACAGAAATTAATAATACCATTGATAACCTCACAATGAACACTAACCTTTTGGACCTTCTCCTTGGGACCAAATGAGAAAGGTTATACTTTTTTTTCATAGATTAGAAAGTTTTATAGTTAATAATTGTCTTTCCCGCTTCTTGGTGGATTTATGGGACGGACGGTGTTAAACATTAATTTTAGAATCATGAGATATTTCCGTATCCCGCGGTTCTTTCCGGTAGTCTTAGTTAATCACTAGGTTTTTATCTTCATAAGCATTTGTTTTAGTTTGACATATAGTAGGCTGTTTGTTTCTTTTCTATAGTAGTCTCTTCATCCAAACAGATTTTATGGATTCCATTTTACAGGATATTTTAATTGAAAACAGGCTATTGTATCACCAGGGCTAGTTTGTTTGCTGCATAACAAATTAACTATCAACAGATATACCGATATTCTAAAAAGTATTCCAGGACTTCTGAAGGAAACAATTTTACTTTATATCCGATTGATTGCTTAATTTCCGAATCTTGGTTTTCTATTCTTCCAAAATGGTTATACCATAACATAGGTCTCAATAATTAGTAGTCGTTCAAATGAAATATCCTCTAACAATATTAACCTACAATTTTTGAGGAGGCTATAATTAAATAGGCAACGATTATTAAAAATTCGACAGAATGCTAATTTGTAGATTTCACAAGTATTTGATGAAATATTGCTTTGTGAAGTTTTGGAATGTTAGTAAACGTAAAAGGCTTTTAGATACCATCCGGATAAATCATAAAGACGAGCAAAACAAAAATCGGATTTAGTTTTTCGACTAAATCCGATTTTGAATAAATGAGATCCCTTAAAGTAATTCTATTTATAGCGGTATAGCATAATATGCTGGATATGAAATTTATTATCCAAAGGAAGCCATAAATGCCTTCCCTGATGGTCTTGGTCACCATTTAGTCTTAATTTTGAAATCATTTTACCATTTTCAATTTTTACTTCATCTATGTATCCTATACCAACGATAGAATCATCCCGAACAGCTGATGTAAAATTCATGACAACACCTTTTCCCGCAACTAAATATTCATCCCGGGTGATTTGAATAATTATACAACCGGCTCTGCTTTTGACCGGATCAACATCCCTGGGTGCAGTGAGCCAATTATATTGATGTTTAATATTCAGTGTGTAATTCCCCATTGTTAGTGTCACAACTTGCTTAATACTATCCAACACAACACCTGACATTTGCCCCAAACCTTGTTTCTCTAAAATAATGGGGCTAAGTTGATTTAACATCTCATAACATTTTGTCAGGGGATCGTTCTCCGGGTCCCCAATTGATTCTATTGAAAAAGGAGAATAACCCATGGCGTCGTGTTTACCAAAGGCATAAAGGGAAGTTATTGCATTGTGGACACTTCCCCCGGTTTCGGGAACAAACAAAGGATTATCAGGTCGTTTGTATTTATCGCTCCAATTGGTAAAATCAGGGAAGTAAATATCAGGTGCAAAGAAATCAATATCAGGTGCGGCAGCTCTCCAAACATTGAAAAGATGTGGTAATGGCCCTGCCGATGGATACTGACCAGGTTTATAATTAGGTCTGATAAGGGCAGCATTAACATACATAGGCAACGGGTATTCTCTCTTCGCCGCCAACGTCAATTGCTCAATGAATCTTCCGTAGTTCCACGCCATAAATATTTCTTCCGTGGTATCACTTTTACCGAAAATTTCTTCCCAGGAACCTGAGGTTTTAAATCCGTTGGTACCCCAAGCCTTCACTATTTCCGGTGTTAAAGACTCTCTGTGCTTTTTAAAATAGGATAATAATTCGGGTGGTACCTGGCTATTATACATAACATTTGCGGCGTTACTGTATTCGCGGGCATCCGGAAGCATGCCTATTTCGTTCTCAACCTGAACCATCACCACAGTCTGGCTCAGACTGTCAAATTCGCGTATATGTTTTAACAGCATCGAAAATACTTTTATATCAGCTTTTAGATTCTCGTCGCCAAAAGGCGACAATATTTCCATGGCTTTCCCTTCTTTATTTACCGCACGTGTAAACCGCTTGTAATTTTCTTTTACCCAAAGCGGCGCATAGCAGGACATAGAATTTTTCCAAACTCCAAACCATAAGAAAACAATATGCAGGTTATTCTTTCTGGCATTCAGGATTAAGCTGTCGATTAATGAGAAATCATATTTACCTTCCATGGGCTCAATCAATTCCCAATAAGCTGGCACTAATACTGTGTTCAAATTCATCTTTACCAAATTAGCCCATACCGGTCGCATGTATTCAACATTTGATGCGCTCGAGTTTCCCAATTCACCGGCTAACATCAATAAAGGTTTGCCATTCACGATTAATTGCGTGGCAGTCCCCTGGGTTTTTAAGTGAGGAATTTCATTTTCTGATTTTTGCTGCGCATTTGCAATGAAGGAGAAAGTAAAGAAGGTAAACCAAAAACAAAGGTTAAAAACGGCTTTCATTTATTTAAATTTATAATTAATACTATACATGAATCTACCAACATCCGGTTTAGGTTTCAGGAGATCATAAAAGGCGGAATATTTAACTGTTTAATCATTAACCCTGTGAAACATGAAGCGATTTAACAAACAATTTTTAAGAAGGCTATAATGAAATAAGCATTTGAAATAAATAAATTGACAAAATGAGGGATTTTGGAAAATACATCAATCGAAGTTATTAAGTTTACTTTTATAAAAGGATGCAGATGTACTTCAGTCAAAATATGGCCCGTCTCAATTTTTATTATAAGAAAATCACGTTTATACTGCTTATTCTTATCATAATTGGTGTATCCGCTTGGGGACAAAGTCCAAAACCTATATTTCAATCCATACAGCAAGGACTCTCAAATCAGTTAATTCAATGCATTTTAGAGGATAGTAAAGGGTTCATGTGGATTGGTACTACGGATGGCCTGAACAAATTCGATGGTTCAAATTTTGTAATCTACGAAAATAGCTCCAGCGATACCAACAGCATAAGTCATAACTCTATAAATGCAATTATTGAGGACAGAGAAACCAATATATGGGTTGGGACAGCCGATGGCTTAAATCTGTATAACAGAAATAGAGATAATTTTATAAATATAAGAATTCCAAATATTGACAAAATATGCGTTAATGCATTATGTTCTGATGACATAGGTAATATTTGGGTTGGAACAATTGGTAACGGAGTAATTTTTTATGATCGTAAGCATTCCAAATTTAGCTTTTTTGCACACAACGACCTTGATATAAATACAATTAGCTCAGATTTTATTACAAGTATAGTCATTGACAAACTACAGAATATTTTGATTGGAACGAGCAGAGGCCTTGATCTTTTAAACAAAGATCATAAAGGTTTTTCTCATTTTACATATACGCCCGATAACAACAGCCTGAGTAATAATTTTGTAAACACCCTATATTTGGATAATCATGGAATGTTATGGATAGGGACACAGGGAGGAGGTCTTAATAAACTATTAACTGACGATCATAAATTTAGTTTTCAACATTACCTGCATGATAGTAATACAAATAGTCTTTCTAATAACAATATCTTGTCGATATGTCAGGATAAAAAGGACAATCTTTGGATCGGTACTGACAATGGAGGTTTAAATTGTTTCAACAGCAAAACAGGAATATTTAATTGTTTTCATCCGGAAGACGGAAATCCTAAAGGCTTAAGTAGTAATAGCATCCATTCACTTTATTATGATAGAAATAATATCATTTGGATTGGTACACATAATCACGGACTAAATTTTATTGATGAGAAATTTGAGAAATTTGAATTATTTCAGAAAAATTCCCTCTCAAAGAATTCGATACAAAACAATGATGTAACCGGTTTTACCGAAGATTCAGAAGGAAACATCTGGATTGCTACAGACGGTGGAGGAATATCCAAATTCGACATCCATACCCGAACCATTACAAAAACAATAAATCAAAGCCCAAGTAGTCATTTGAGTAATAATTATATCCAAACAATCATCTGTGACAGAAAGGAAAACCTCTGGGTTGGAACCTGGAACGGTGGCATCGATTGTTTCAATAAGTCGGGCGTCAAAATTAAAAATTATAAAGTAGAAGGGCTCCAAAAAACCGGAGATAACAGAATCAGGTTCCTATATGAAGACAGACAAATGAATATTTGGGCCGGCACCTCCGGTAGCGGACTATTTCTCTTTAATCCGGTTACGGATAAATTTGTTCAGATAGTTGACCATCTGGGTCCGGCAGGTGCTCCGGTAATTGCTTTTGTAAATTCAATCTTAGAGGACTCTCAAAATAATATTTGGATTGGAACTACGAATGGATTAATCCGGTTAAAAAAAAGTGACAGGAATGAATTTCTATTTTCAAAGTATACGGAAGGTAATAGTCCTAAAAGCATTAGTAGTAATAGAATAACAGTCATTTTTGAAGATAGTAGAAAGAATCTCTGGTTTGGAACGTACGAAAAAGGATTGAGTCTCTTACAAAAAAAGGATAACGCATTTATCAATTTTCAAAAGCACGACGGGCTGCCAAGTAATTCGATAAAAGGTATTCTGGAAGACAAAAACGGTAATTTGTGGATCAGTACTACGAAAGGAATTTCGAAATTTAATCCGGATTCAAAAACTTTCAGAAACTACACCAGGGAAGATGGGCTTAATTCAGACGAATTCCATTCAAATTCATGCCTAAAGCTGAGGTCCGGTGAATTTTTCTTTGGAGGAATTAATGGGTTCAATGCTTTTTATCCTGATCGTATAAAAGATAATACGTTAATACCTCCTATATATTTAACAGACTTAAAAATATTTAATAAATCCGCACCCATCGGGTCAGAGGGATCTCCGTTACAAAAACATATTAGTGAAACCAAAAAAATTGTTCTCTCTTATAAACAGAATTCGTTTACAATAGAGTTCATCGCTTTAAATTATACACGCTCCTCCCAAAATCAGTATGCCTATATTCTGGAAGGATTGGAAAAAGATTGGAATTATGTGGGGCACAAACGCTCTGCAACTTATACCTACATTAATCCCGGAACTTATGTTTTCAAAGTAATTGGCTCCAACAACGATGGATTTTGGAATAAGACTCCGACAACACTGGAGATTACAATCTTACCACCATTCTGGAAAACGATATGGGCTTACATCTTATATTATCTTGTTTTTCTGAGTTTGCTTTTTGCGTTTATCAGATTATCCGTGATACGGGCAAAGCAATCACAACTATTGGAACTCGATAAAATGAAATTAGACTTCTTCACCAACATCTCTCATGAAATACGCACTCCTCTTACGCTAATTTTGTCACCATTGGAGAACCTTGTTTCATCAAATAAAATTGAAGCGGAATTAAAGAGTCAGTTGACCCTGATTTATAGAAATGCAGACAGACTTTTCAGGCTGGTAAACGAGTTAATGGATTTCTCGAAAACAGAAGATAGTGAATTGAATGTCCTCGTCCAGCCCGGCGACATCGTTAAATTTACAAAAGAAGTTTTTGAATTTTATAACGAGGAAGCTCGACAGAAAAGAATAAATTACCAATTTATCAGTAACGAGGAAAAACTTGAAATATGGTTTGACAGAGACAAAGTAGAAAAAGTAATTCTGAATTTATTGTCTAACGCATTTAAATTCACTTCTTCTGAAGGTAATATAACCGTAGAAGTTGACAAAACAATCATTGATCATAAGAACAAAGCTAAAGAATATGCAAGAATTTCAGTGATAGATGATGGCATTGGAATTTCGCAGAAATTTATTGATAAAATCTTTGACAGGTTTTATCAATCTCCGGAGGGGAAAGGAATATCCCATACCGGCACAGGGATTGGCTTAGCTCTTAGTAAGAATCTTGTAAAGTTACATCATGGCAGAATTGAAGTAACCAGCGAGCGGTTCAAAAGGACTTGTTTCTCCGTATATTTACCTTTAGGGAATTCACATTTTACAAAAGACGAAATAATTACGGACCCATCTGACATCAGTAAAAGTAACTCCTCCCCGTATCCGGATGAAATAAATGTGTCTTCAACTAAAAGTGCATCCGTTATATTACTTGTTGAAGATAATTTCGATTTACGGAAATATATAGTATCTCGACTTTCGGATAAGTATAAAATACTGGAAGCCGAAAACGGAGAGGATGGATACACTATCGCCACCAAGGAGGTTCCTGATCTGATCATCAGTGATATCATCATGCCTAGAATGTCAGGAATTGAGTTGTGCAAAAAAATGAAGGAAGAATTAGCTACAAGTCACATCCCAATAATATTATTAACTGCAAAGATAACCCTGGAAGAAAAAATTGAAGGAGTGCAAACAGGTGCTGATGTTTACATTACGAAACCATTTCATATCCGCTTTCTCGAGGCAACAATTAAAAATCTTATTGAGACCAGGCTCAAACTATACCAGCGATTCAGCCAGGAAGTATTTATTATGCCGAGAGAGATTAGTAATAACACACTGGATCAGGAATTCATGGCTCGAACCATCGATTTTATCGAAAAAAACATTTCGAATGAAGAACTGATCGTAAAAGATCTGGCCTCTCATTTATTGTTAAGTCATAGTCAAACCTATCGAAAAATAAAGGCTCTAACCGGACAAACCGTGCCGGAATTGATACGGTCAGTACGTTTAAAAATGGCCATTAAACTTATGGAGACCGGAAAGTATAATATTTCGGAAATAGGCTTCAAAGTAGGGTTCACGTCCCCGGCCTATTTCACAAGATGTTTTCGAGAACAATACGGTAAACCTCCTTCGGAGTATTTATCTGAACTTAATAAAAAAATACAAGATTAACTTTCGTTTTGTGAGACTTTATTTTGTTGTTTTTGTAGAACCTGTAATTGCCCAAACAAGCAATGCTCCTAAAGCCAAACCTAGGATTGTGCCTAATATCTATTGTAATCCGCTATGGTACCAGTATTATCGTCAATTTTCAGTAACAGCTAATTGACTTTTAATATGAAATATTATTCTTTTACTCATAAAGTTACCTTTTATGATTTATAAATGAATTGTTTATCCAGGTTGTTAAGAATTTTTTTGTCCAAAGTCCATACAAGGCATTTGTTCTCAACAGTTGCCTTTATAAGAATCGTATCAATTAGTCCAATGCCCAAATTGTGAAAGCTATTTTTGTTGGCATATTCAGCTGCTTCGATAACCGAACCCTGGGAGAAGTCTAATCTGGGTAATACTTTCCAATAAGCCAATATTTTATTTTTATCTTTTTCACTACGGCAACCATAGAGAAGTTCAGCAAACACAGGTTCAATAATTATTATTTCCCTCGCTTCCATCAACCCTTCCATTTCTTTTATATAGTCGGGATTTGATCTCAAAAATTCAATCCAAATTGTAGAATCAACCAAAATCATGTTTATCTAATATTCCGGAGCGTTTCAACATCAAAGCCATCTACAAACTGCAAGGGTTCTTTACGGACCTCTCTGTTCAATTTTTGAATTCTCTTAATATAAAGCCAGTCTGAAAGGGCCTTAATAAGGCTATCCGTAATATTCTTTCCTTCTGTGTATTCCTGAACATCACTTATAATCTCATCGGGTATTAATGCTGTCACTTTCATTTTATATGATATTTAAATATGATTCAAAAATACGACAATTAAATCGTATGATAAAAGTATATTTATTTAATCTTTCATTTCCTGTTAAATAACCGGCCTAAATCATCAATAGTCTCCGAATAATCAGGATTAAAATCTGTTGATTCCATGTAATTGATCATCGATTGATAAAGCTGGACCGCTTCCGGTTTATCCATCATCCGATTTAATGGTGACATGCAGACCAGCAATTTCCCTTCTCCAACTTTAAATTCAAAGATTAATCCCAATTTATGATTCCTTTCCAGATTATCGATCACCTCAACGATTGGTTGATAGTTACCGGAAGTATTGTCCAGAATCAAAGAATTACTTGCTTTAATAATAGAAAACCATTGCCAGTTGGTATGAAAATCGGTTGGAAATGAATTGAATATGGGATGCCGCGGGTTGGTTAAAATCCCTAATGTGCCGGGTGATACCGGCTTTTTAGCATTTTCGCTTATACCTTTAAACATTCCGTAATTCCAGAATTCAGGAGGAAAAAGTCCTGCGAAACTTTTTCCTTCAACATCCGCTGTTTGTGGAAATAATAGCACTTTGGCCCCTTTTTGAAGGTCCAGGATTGTTTGGGCATCAAGTTTTTCCGATACAATAATATCTTTTGGTTTAATCACACTTTTTACAGGCTTAAATACCCAAACCGGATATTCGTTTTTATATGTTGTACCAGGAAGAATAATATTGACCAGCAGCTTCTCAGCTTTTGTGATGGCTGATAAGTTTGAATTTATTTCACCAATGATTGTATTTCCTTCACAGGGGATTTTTACATCCGGAAAAGTTCCTTGTGACAGTATTGTTCCGTCCTGATCTTTAATAACCCACTTCAGTGAATGATGAATTTCCGCATTCGAATAATTAGAAACTACAACTTTAGCGCGAAAATTTTCATTTGTAGTCCAACAATATTTTGGGAATTCGAGCAGTAAAACCACATCGTTGCACGATTGCCTCCATTCATCGGAAGTAATAATCTTTTTGCTATCCATAAATGCATCGAGAATTCCAACCAGGGCTGTACCCTGCCCCGGATAATCCTGTAAATCGAGCAACTGGAAGCCTCCTAAACCATTGGTGCGCAAGGCAGCTTCCATCTCCGCTTTATAACATAAAGAAGCCCATGCTCCGGATGCCTTATGAAAAATACTATCCATTTGAAGCATTCCGGCTTTAGCCAAACGATTGCGAAAAATTTCAAGATTACGGGCACGCAAAACACCTGTATACTTGTTAATTTCCATGTAATCGGGGAATGTCTGGTATTGACCCATTTCATGACTTATGATCGGGATATTCAGATGTGCAACCGGATAGCTGAAATTAACCTCGGTCGACGGAATTTGAGTATTCAATATCCCGCCATCTCTCGAATCGACAAAGGCCTGAGTAAGCCTTGTGTGAGTCAGTATTGTATCGTGCGAATAGGGGGTTCTTGCACCGACAAAAAAATCGGAACACGCAAGCGGGGGAATGTATCCAATACCATTATTGGAACCCATCGTATACAAGGGCCTGTTGTCATTCTTTTTAAATGCAAGAATATTTCTTTCAACCAGGTCCTGCTTTCCCCATAATTCATTTCCATGTGAGAACATCACAAACGAAGGGTGATTGGCATAATCCTTCAGCATGGCAATACCTTCTTCCTTCAGCATGTTGGCCAGCGTGTCCGATTCCAATCCTCCCCAGAAAGGCAATTCAACCTGAAGGTACATACCTTCCATATCGGCTGCAGTAAAGGCAGCATCAGGCGGACAATAAGAATGAAAACGGTAGTGGTTTATCCCGTACGATTTGGCTATCTTATAAACCCTTATCCATCCTTCCGCATCCGTAGGAGGAAAACCGGTCATTGGAAATACACATCCTTCATGCTTGCCTCTCAAAAAGGTTATGCGTCCGTTAATTGCGAACTGAGTACCTTTCACGGAGAATTTTCTCATACCAAAAGGCACAGTCTTTGAATCTCGTACATCTCCATTGGCAATTTGCACCGTTAAACGATATAAAGGTTGCTGATATTCATCCCACAAACTGCACTCATTACCCAGGTTGTATGTTAAGGTTATTTCCTGTCCAATTGCCGCTTTGGTGGTTTGGGATTTTAACCACGTTGATTTCCCGTTTATCGATTTTTCAACCTTAAGTGCTATGTCTGCATCTTTCAAATCCTGAGGATTAGAAATATGTAACCTGATACTTATATTTTTCTTATCCACATCGGGGTAAACCTGGATATCCGAGATATACGTTTTGGAAGTTGCTTCGAGATATATTTTCCCGATGATACCGTTCCAGTTGGTTTGCGTGTCATCCGAATAAATATGTACACTTCCGTATGGTGTAAGTTTTAAACTGTTATCGACCCTGATCGTAATAAAATGTTCTCCCGGAGTAAGATATTTACTTACATCAAATTGCTGCGGAGTTTGAAGTATATGCGAGCCTCCTGCCGGGATACCGTCAATCCATACCTTGGTCGACTTGGTGCGCTCCAGAGATAACTGAATATGTTTATCTTTAAAATTTGAAGGAATGACAACTTTTTTTCGGTACCAGGCAGCTCCTTCATACGTATAGACCCTGTTCAAATGAAATGTCGTCGTATCTCTATTTAAAAATCCTTTATAGTTTGAATCGGTTGTTCCCGGTAAATTAACTGCATCCTTTAATTCAGACAAATACCATTTCTGCTGAATTCCAACCGATGCGGTATCCAATGCAAATTGCCATTTACCTTCCAGGCTAATATAATCTCTCTGTGCTTTTAAAGGGGAGTTACTCAACAAAATCGCCATCCATAAAATCAGGCAGGTAATCTTAAATCGGTTCATGTTAGTTTATTAATATTATTCTGTTAGGCTTGACGTATTCGCAATCCGGCCAAGGGCACCTGCCTTACGAACGTGTTAGCAATATTTTATTTGACAGGGTTATATGTAAAGTTTTTAAATTTGATTTTCCCTTCACCCATGGAGCAAAGACCAAGTCGTAAACTTAAGAATCCGCCAAGAACGTTATGATTTAATCCCGAGACCTCTGCTGAATTCTCAATTTTAGCCCATTTTCCGCCATCGGTGCTGTAGTACATATCAACAGTGCTATTGATGTTTTTAAGACGGAGGTATACGTGGTTCTTTATGACGTTCTTTTCTGTCGGAAACTGCCAGCCTCTTAAATTGGCTAACACATTTTCCTGATCGGCTAAAATCCCGGAATAAAAATTGTTGTTATAAAACAAGACCAAACCTCCGGTTGCATTGCCTTCGATAAAAAGCTCAACTTCCGCTATATAAGAGTGATCTGACGGGATACACAGTAAAGGCGAACAATCCCCAACGGAATGTCCCTTTGCTCTAATAACTAAACTATGATCAACCAAATGAAATCGACTGGTATCATATTCTCCAAAGAATTTCCATTGTGGTTTTAATATTCTGCCTTCAAAATTATCATTCAATGAAAATACAGCATTTGAAGCTGTACCTGTGGGTCTTTTAATCGGTTCATCCGTTTTTATACCTTCGGGTGTTTTAAACCAGCCATCCTTTGTCCATTCCACAGGTTGGAGTAAGGTCTGGCGTCCCATGTTATAATGCCCGTTTTCATATCCGTGAAAAACCATCCACCAGTTCCCCTTAACATCTTCGAACAGCGTGCCATGACCTTTCGACCACCATCTCTCGGAACTTTCTTTAGTTCTTATAATAGGATTATAGGGAGAATTTTCCCAGGGACCTAACGGGGATTTTGAACGTGCCGAAATAACCATGTGGCTTGTAGCTGGTCCGGCAGTCCCTCCTTCGGCAACTGTCAGGTAATAATAATCGCCTCGTTTAACAATCTTGGGACCCTCCATACAAAAACATTCTATTGTCCAGTCCCGGGGAACCGGCCAACCGTTGTAAGTATGTTTGAATTCGCCTGTAACAGAAAGTCCGTCGTCAGATAAAGGAACATAACCGCCACTGCTAAAATACAAATATCGCTTGCCGTTTGCATCTGTAACGTGTCCCGGGTCAATGTTTCCCACTTTTAAATCAATCGGATCACTCCAGGGACCATTCATTGAATCGGCAGTCACCACATAATTGGTATTATTAGCCGGGAAATAGATATAATATTTGTTTTTGTATTTTACTAAATCGGGAGCCCACACCGAACCAACATATTTATGCAAAGCATTAGTTACCGGAGTCCAATTAATAAGATCCTTTGAATGCCATATTAACAAGCCGGGGTAATATTCGAACGATGAATGAACGATATAATAGTCGTCGCCATCGCGCAATAAGCTTGGATCAGGGTAATCGCCGGCAAAGATCGGATTTACATAATAACCATTCCCCTTTTCATTGGTACTCGTTTGATATTGTGCATTTGCAGATAAAAACAGGTGAATAAACAACGTAATCAGTATACTTCTTTTCATGTTTCTATTCATAATCTTTCGTCAAATCTAAAACAAATCTCCAGACTACGTTCAATTTATGTGTCAATATCCATATTTAAAATGGAATTATTTACCTGTTTTTAATTTACCAGGGCATTTACATGATTTTTTAAACCCTCCATGGCAGAGATATAACCAAATATAGTTCCGACTTGAATATCCGCTTGAATCTTAACGGGAATTTTATTTTCATCATCAGTTACCCAAATTTTTAGATTTTCTCCACTGTCAAAGATGGAACCCTGTATACATAAAACGGATAGTTCAATACACTTGTATTTTTTATCATCAATGCGGTTTTTAACAACTACTTTCTTGCAATAGCGGATATAAATATGATATAAACTGCCATCGACAATAATATTAACCGGAATTTTGTCGTTCTTTTTATACTTGCTAAAATCAAGTGTTCTGCAATAATATACAAGAGTAAGCACATCAAATGCACAACCCGATACATTTAAAGAATCGCGCAAGGAAGGATGACTGGAATTTTGAACTTCGGAATAGATCTTCATTCCGGAAGGTAAAAATCTATAATTCTCCCGGGCAAAATAATCACCCTCTGAGGTTTCCCTTTTCGCCCAGAAAGGATTCAGGGTTTGCATGGAAGCACAGGCTTGCAAGTCATCATAAACTTTAAATATCCAGTCAAATTTCTTTACGGTATTACCTGTTGCCTTAAAAAAATAGGCAGGCTCATCTCCATATACTTCTTTATTAACAGAAAATTGAACATCAGCAGCATAGGTATCCCACAACAAATGGTAATAAGCTTTGAATTTGATTTTCTCTCCCGGCTGAAATGAAGATATATGCCCGACGATGCATTGCGCTATTGTATATGGAACGAAACCAATGTGCAAAACAATAGCCCCGTAAACTATTATAAGATGTCTTTTTGTGAGTTTGGGATGAATCAGCTTTAATTTGAAAAGCATAAAGAAAATCTATGTAAAAATCATCCTAAAAATTAACACTATTTCCCGGACCAAGCAAGTAAAACAATTTTTTTTGAGATAAAAGAATCCTCTTCCTAAATAAAACTGGCCCGCCAAACGGATCGCAATATTTTAATCCTGCCTGAGATTATTCAATCAGGGACGACCCGGTAAATCCTTCCTGCTATTGAACGAAGCCGAATATGTTTTGCCATCTTTGGTTAAGGTACAAACTGCCGTAGATCCCAACGCATTTTTTGCGCCCATCGCCATAAGTTTACCGTCCATCTCCATCAGCTTATATGTTTTCATGGAATTGTTGGTGTACTGGATTTTAACGCTACCGGTTACATTTTTCATATCCGTGGGTTTGGCATCGCCATCGAGCAGGTAAAAAACAAGGTTGGAACCTTCGGCTACAATTTCAATATGGTTAGGGTCAGCTTCTTCAATGGTTCCACCGTGAGGACCTCTTCCAATCTCTCCCACATGATGATCCTCTTCCTCTGCTTCCGGGTTTTCTGCAGTTGTATCCGTACCCAGTTTCACTGGCAGGGTGTACGATTCCAGGTATTTACCCAGTGGACCAACTCCTTCCATGTAAACCAATTTGGCACCCAGGTGCCCTGTAATGGAAACAAAAACAGCGGCACTCAAAAGAAAAATGGTTGCCACCGATTCAATCCATAACCTCTTTCGAAGTAAGAAATGGGAGATTAATTTGACTAATAATCCTGCAAAGGCTGTCCACAGTGTATAGTCCGAAAACCGGTCGTGAGACATAAATATTGCAGCAGCTTCACCCTTAAGATCGCCGGGATCCGCATGAAATGTCCCCCCTGCCAGCCAGGCCGAAATAACTCCTAATGCCAGCAAAATGAGTGTCGTCCATCCGAATTCCCTTTTAAAAAAGAAGAATGAAAGTATTTGGAATAACACGGCCATCAGAAGCAGCACAATGGGAAAGTGTACAACCAGCGGGTGATAATTCGGGAAAGCAGAGATCGCCTCCTTTTCCTGCTGTTTGGCTATTTCACTTTGCATGGCAGAATCGGACCGCATGGCCGACATGCCGGCAGAGTTCTTGTCGTGATGATGTTCGTGCGCATCAATGCCTGCAGTGGAAAATAGCAGGAACGTCAAAAAAAGGAAAAGATGTAATTTCATATGGTAAATTAAAGAGGTTAGCGTTGCTTTAAAACAACGTACTCCGGTGATTTGTTGAAATGAAGGCGTTAAATACTGCCGGCTAAAAAGTAGATTCAATGTTACAATTCAAATCGCTGTACAACAAGGTGCAGCGTTGAAGTTATTAATATCGGAAGCATAAATTTCTTAACATGATGGCAATAAGGTTACCCACGTCGTTCGTGAAGGCATTTTGTTAAGGTTCTTTCTATTCTTAACTCTACTTTCAATCTTATCACTTCTCCATCTTCATCCCGGGCATTTCGTTCATATTGTCTGCAGAGCTTTTGCTTTCACCGGAATTCATCATGCTGGGTTTGCCGGCCAGTTGGGCGGCAGCATCCACACTAAATGTACCTTGGGTGACAATCTCTTCACCTTCACTCAAACCGCTTACCACTACATAGCTGTTTCCGAGTGAGGGGCCAAGTTCCACTTCGCGCATCTTAAAGACAGGCTCGTCGATGCCCGGCTGTTTTACGTACACAATGGAACGTTTACCAGTCCATAGAACGGCTGATCGGGGAATGATCAGGTTATTGCGGTACTGACTCAAATCGGCCCTTACTATTCCGGTAGCAAACATTTCAGGTTTCAGTTTGCCGGATTCGTTGTTGATCTCAACCCTTACCTTCGCCACACGGGTTACCGGATCGATGACCGGATCGATAAAGATAATATCTCCCGTAAAGTTGATACCAGGTAGTGCCTGAACCGTAAAGGTCAACTTATCACCTGTTTGCAGGAACGGAAGATCGCTCTCATAGGCATCGAACATAACCCAGACATGGGAAAGATCAGCCACATCGAACAACACCGTTCCGGAAGCAATATGATCGCCGTTATTCACTCGTCGTGCAATGACAACGCCACTGGTGTTGGATACTACATCGAAATTGTATCTCACACTGCCCGAGCCCTCAATGGCGTCAATCTGGGTATCAGGTATCATCCACTGGCGAAGTTTCTCCCTGGCCGCTTCGTATATTTCGGGCTGCGACTGCTTGGTTTTGGC
>DATBXH010000071.1:0-7905 GCA_036514375.1 Bacteroidales bacterium
AGCCACGATTGAAACCTCGGTTCCGATCAGTGCATCCGAAGAAGAATTGATTCTTTCGAAACCTGATTTAGATGAAATAAAGCGCATTTTCCTTTACCTCAATTTTAAGACACTAGAAAAACGTGTAATGGCACGTTATTCGGCTCCTGTGATTGTCCAAAATACGTTGTTTGATATACCTGCCACACCTGTGCAAATTGCAGAGAGTGCTTATGAAACAATTGAGACAACTCCCCATGTCTATCATTTGGTTGATAACCTGGAGAAGAGGAAGGAATTAATTAATAAATTACTTCAGCTTAAAGAGTTTTGTTTTGATACTGAAACAACAGGATTGGATGTTATTCAGGCGCAAATTGTTGGTATCTCTTTTTCCTGGAAGAAAGCGGAAGCATATTACATTCCTTTACCATCCGACCAGTCAGTGGCTCAGAAAATCATGGATGAGTTCAAACCTGTATTTGAAAATTCTGCAATTTCAAAATGCGGACAAAATACTAAGTTCGACATACTGGTGTTGAAGAATTACGGAGTTGAAGTAAAAGGAGAAATTTTTGATACTATGCTTGCACATTATCTGTTGCAACCAGAGCAGAGGCATAATATGAATTATCTTTCCGAGCTTTACTTAAATTATACTCCGGTTCATATTGAGGAACTGATCGGACAAAAGGGACGTAATCAGTTGAATATGCGGAATGTTCAGGTGGAAAAAATTAAAGAATATGCTGCTGAAGATGCAGACGTTACCTGGCAACTGAAAGTTAAATTGTACGATGAGTTATCAAAAAGCAGTTTAATGAAATTAGCAGAGACAGTGGAAATGCCTTTGGTTCCGGTACTGGCTGATATGGAGTATGCAGGAGTTTCACTTAATACAAATGCTTTAAATGATTACGCCGAAGTACTTCGAACAGATATTATTGATCTTGAAAAAAAGATAATTGAAATTGCAGGAGTAGAATTTAATATTGCATCTCCAAAACAATTGGGAGAAGTATTGTTTGAGCGGCTTAAGATTGATCCGAATGCAAAAAAAACAAAAACGAAGCAATATTCTACCAGTGAGGAAGTTTTATCACTACTGGCGGATCGGCATGAGATCATTCCAATGATTTTGGAAGATCGTGGTTTACGTAAGCTATTAAATACCTATGTCGAATCATTACCAAAAATGATTAATTCCAAAACAGGGAAAATTCATACTTCGTTTAATCAGGCAATTGCTGCAACAGGTAGATTAAGTTCTATCGATCCTAACCTCCAGAACATTCCCATCCGTGACGAACGTGGCAGGGAAATCAGAAAAGCTTTTATTTCGTCTGGTGAAGATCATATTTTACTTTCAGCTGACTATTCACAAATCGAGTTGCGAATCATGGCTCATGCAAGCCATGACGAAAACATGCTGGAAGCTTTCCGTCATGATGCCGACATTCATACGGCCACTGCATCAAAAATTTTTGGAGTAACCCCTGAGAATGTTTCACGTGAAATGCGAAGTAAAGCCAAAACTGCCAACTTCGGGATTATTTATGGCATATCTGCTTTTGGTCTTTCCCAACGGTTGCGGATACCTAGAAAGGAAGCTGCAGATTTTATTGAAGGATACTTTAAGAATTTTCCTGGCGTTAAACGTTACATGGATTCGAATATTTTAACTGCACGGCAAAAAGGGTTTGTTGAAACCATTATGGGCCGCCGAAGATTTTTGCCGGATATTAATTCAAATAACGGAACCGTCCGTGGCATGGCTGAACGTAATGCTATAAATTCCCCGATTCAGGGTTCTGCTGCTGACATTATTAAATTAGCCATGATAAATATCCACCGGAGGATAAAGGAGCAAAATTTGCGTTCAAAAATGATACTTCAGGTACACGACGAATTGGTATTCGATGTTTACCTTCCTGAAGTGGAAAAAATAAAGGAAATTGTAAAACATGAAATGGAACATGTGATTCCGCTTGATGTTCCATTACTGATTGAAATGGGTACAGGTCGTAATTGGCTGGAGGCCCACTAATAAATCGTTAACTGATTTCTATTGGCTTTTGGATTTTTTTCGGATAAAGGAAATTCCTCCAAACCCTGCAATGATTGAGATATAAAATCCCAGGTCGTACCACCAACCCGTGTTATATACTTCATAAATACGGATGTTGGATTCAAAGAAACCCCAGACGAGTGAAACCGGAGCTATCCATCCGTGCCATACGCCTGAGAAAAAGCCAGCCAGATTTTTAGGTGAGTGCGAACCTCCGCCGGGAACACAACTGGTTACTAAGAGGACCAATAGAACCAATAAAAAAATCATGGGGATATTTTTCTTGTTCATAAGGATTAGATTTTAAGTGATTAAAACAGTAAAGGTTAGATTTAAATTTAAGATTTGCAAAATTTTCATTCCATGGGTAATCATCTTATGATTTCCATGTAAGCTTACTTCTTCAGTCTATAGACGATAGCTCCCTGGTTGTTGATGTATATGTAAAGAAATGCAGAATACTGCTCAAGTCTGTAATCAAATGAAATCATTTGACGCTGCTGATCGAAATAAACTGATTGCAGACGGTGTGTTTCAGAAGGTCTTACCAGAATATGCTGAACTGACAAATCCAGTGCAAAGCTGAAGTTGACTTTTTTCCCTTGTTCATACTCAATAATACCATGCTCTGGTCTAACATTTTGGATATTATTAGCTAAAGCAAATGTGTAAAAATGCGGAAGGTTAATAAAGTATTGCTTTGAAATGGAATCTGTAAGAAACCACTTGGTATCCTCAGGATAATGGTTCAGACAAAATAATTTGGGTGGCATACAGAAATAAGCTCCGTTAAATTCTCTAACAAATTTGTTTGTCTCCTCACTTAAATAACCTGAAGCCCAGGTGACATCACATAGATACCATTTACCTTTAATTTTGACCGCATTCCATGCATGAGTTGTATTTCTGGGTAAAGCTTCTTTTATTTTAGAAGGAAAGTTTTTTGTCCAGCCGCTGATAGTTTTACAAACGAGCCCCGATTGTTCGCACAATGCTTGGAATAAGTTTGCGTAACCTTCACATACGGATTTTCCTGTTATAATGACTTCTTCCGGATTTGTTTCTCCCGGATTGGGCTTATCCATCGCATCAATGTCATAGGAAATATTGGTTGCTACCCACGTAAAAATTGCTCTGTATTTGTCGCTTGTGTCGGTTAAATTTTGGGTAAGATTATCGGAAAGGGTTTTGAGATCTGTGGTCTTGTCAACTTTCGAAGCAATTTTATCAGCAGCTTTATAGTTTCCTTTCCAAAGATCCTGGGCTTGTAACGGATGAAAGAAAAAAAGTAAAGTCAGGTAAGTAACCAGAGTTTTGAGAAAGGGACTTGCTAGATTTTTTTTCTTCATTACCGTTTCTTATGATTTTGTATTCAGCAAATTAAGAAGAAATTTAAATTATTTTTCATAGAAGCAAAATTAAGTGAATTCTAATTCCGATATTTTGTTTATTTTTAATGTTCACATAATTACTAATTTATAAACTTTTATCAAATCCTTTGTTATGAAGCGCAAATCCATTTTAATCGGAACTACCGTCCTGGTAATAAGTATTATTGCTTTTGCAATTTTTCGTCCGTTTTCTCACCGAAAGGTTGAGATTGACCCAGGCTTTAGTGAGTATATTTCAGCGTTCACTTCCGGAACGATTTCAGTACAATCTCCAATTCGTATTGAACTTGCCAAAGAGGTTGAATCAGTTCAGGTAAACAGTGAGATTGAAAAAAAACTTTTTAGTTTCAGTCCCGGAATTAGCGGTAAAGCTTACTGGATTGACAACCGTACCATTGAGTTTCGCCCGGAAAAACCTTTGAAGCAAAATACACAGTATGTTTGCGAATTTTATTTGAATAAGCTTCTTAACGGGCTGCCTAAAAAGTTTAAAACCTTCGAGTTTGATTTTCAAACGATCAAACAGGCATTGGCTGTTGAGATAGAAGGTTATCAGCCTTACGTGATGACAAGTCTTACCTGGAACAACATTACGGGAGTTGTTAAAACTGCTGACGTTGCTGATGATGTGGCCGTTGAAAAAGTTATTGAAGCTACCCAAAATAATAAAAAACTAAAAGTAACATGGTCTCATAACAGTACTGACAGGACCCACCGGTTTACAGTGGATAGTGTTTTTCGGGGAGAAACAGCGAGCGAAGTTCACCTTGACTGGAAAGCTTCTGAAATTGACGCCGAAGGTTCCGGGCAGGAAATTGTTAAAATACCGTCTATTTACGATTTTTTTGTTTTAGAGGCTAAACCTGTTCAGGAAACCCAACAGTATATCTCTATACGATTTTCAGATCCACTCGATCCGAATCAGGATTTAACAGGGTTAATTTATTTGAATAATAATTCCGACCTGACCTTTGAGATAGATAAGATGTATGTGAAAGCTTATCCTTCTGCCCAGCAAAAGGGTACGGTCACGGTTAGCATTGAACAAGGTATAAAGAACGTTGCCGGTGCCAAACTCAAAAAGAAACAATCTTTTGATGTTGTTTTTGAAAGTATTAAGCCTGGATTACGGCTTCTTGGAAAAGGAGTCATCCTGCCTAATTCAAAAGGCCTTGTATTTCCCTTCGAAGCGGTGAGCCTGAAAGCTGTTGATTTGCGGATCGTAAAAATTTTTGAGAATAATATTGCTCAGTTCCTCCAGGTGAATCAATTGGATGGGAATAATGAATTGAAGCGCGCCGGCCGGTTAATTCTCAAAAAAACAATCCGGCTTGACGCTGAAAAGCCAGTCAATTTTAATAAGTGGAACACATTTTCAATTGACCTGGCCGAACTTATTAAACAGGAACCCGGAGCAATTTACCGGGTGGAATTATCTTTTAAAAAGGAATATTCTGTTTACCCTTGTGGCGAGGAGACTAAGGATGCTTCCAAAGAAAACATGACTTCACTCCAGGAGGCCGATAGACAGGATTTGGAAAATGAAATTGGATTCTGGGATTCACCTGATTATTATTATGACGAAGAATATTATGGTTATGAGGGTGAGTATAATTGGGAAGAACGTGAAGATCCTTGTAAGCCTTCTTATTATAGAGGCGGAAATACAAAAGTGAGCAGGAATATCCTTGCATCTGACCTTGGAATTATTGCCAAGGGTTCTTCAGATAATGCATTGACTGTAGCCGTTGCCAATCTTATTACTACAAAGCCAATGAGTGGTGTAGAGATTGAAGTTTATAATTATCAGCATCAGAGGATTTCGGACGCTAAGACTGACGGTGATGGATTCTGCACCATTCCTCTGCAGGGCAAACCTTTCTTATTAATTGCCAAGGATGGCACGCAACGTGGATACCTTAAAGTTGACGATGGAAGCGCTCTTTCGTTAAGTAACTTTGATGTTTCCGGTGAAGTCGTTCAAAAAGGTCTGAAAGGGTTTATGTATGGCGAACGTGGAGTTTGGCGGCCGGGAGATACCATTTACCTTACATTTTTGCTTGAAGATAAACTTAAAAAGTTTCCACCTAACCATCCTGTAATTTTGGAAGTTTTTAATCCACAGGGACAGCTTTACATACGGATAGTAAAAACTTCCAGTGTTAATGGTTTTTATCAGTATATATTTAATACGAATGATAACGACCCAACGGGTAATTGGATGGCTTACATTAAAATAGGAGGAACAAGCTTTAGTAAAACCTTAAAAATTGAAACGATCAAACCAAACCGGTTAAAGATTCAGTTTGACTTTCCGAATGAAATTCTAAAAGGTAAATCACAGGCAAATTTAAATGCCAAATGGTTGCATGGAGCACCTGCCAAAAATATGAAAGCTGATGTTAAGGTCACACTTTCGACTACCAATACAACTTTCAAAGGATATGACAATTATGAATTTGATGATCCTGTTAAGAAATTTCAAACGGAAGAACAAACCGTTTATGAAGGAAGCCTCGACGAAGAAGGTAATACAACCGTGGTCGCCGATATTTCTTCCAATCATAACGCTCCTGGTATGTTGCGGGCTAATTTTGTGACGCGCGTATTTGAACCGGGAGGTGAATTTAGCATTGACAGGTTTAGCAAAACCTTCTCTCCCTATGAATCATACGTTGGTGTTAAAGCTCCGGAAGGTGAGTTTGGTTATCTGTATACCGATACTGCACAATATTTTGATATTGCAACCTTAACTCCCGAAGGTAAGTCTGTAAATAAAAACAATCTCGAATTCAAGATTTATAAGTTGGAATGGCGTTGGTGGTGGGATTCCGAAGGCGATGAACTAGCCAATTTTGCGGATAATACATATGCACATGCAGTCTTTAGTACAACTGTTTCGACGGTAAATGGTAAGGCCAGGGTGAAATACCGGTTGAGTTATCCTGATTGGGGACGTTTTTTGATAAGGGTTACAGATAATCAGGGCGGGCACAGTACCGGCAAAATAGTATATTTTGATTGGCCGGGATGGCGCGGTCGTGACTCTCGTGGTGATGCACGTGGAGCTACCATGTTAACTTTTAATGCCGATAAAAAGACGTATAAAGTTGGTGAAAAGGCAACGATCACTGTTCCTTCGTCCGAAGGTGGCCGAATGCTGGTTTCTCTTGAAACCGGTTCAACGGTGCTTAAAACCTGGTGGGTTGAAACCGCAAACAAAGAAACCAAATCGACTTTTGAAATAACGGATAAGATGACACCTAATGTGTATATTCATGTTTCGCTTATTCAACCTCATGGGCAAACTAAGAATGATTTGCCGATGCGTTTGTACGGTGTCATTCCGATATTGGTTGAGGATCCCGAAACTCATTTACAACCTGTGATAAGTATGCCTGATGTGATGGAACCTGAGAAACCGGTTACCATTAAAATCAGCGAAAAGAATAACAGGTCCATGACTTATACGTTGGCTATAGTGGACGACGGTTTGCTTGATTTAACCAGGTTTAAAACACCGGATCCCTGGACGGCTTTTTATGGTCGTGAGGCACTGGGAGTAAAATCTTGGGATCTGTACGACTTGGTAATGGGTGCTTTTGGCGGACAAATTGAGTCGCTATTTGCAATAGGAGGTGACGATGAACTGAAAGGTGGAGCCGGGCAAAAAGCTAACAGGTTTAAACCTATTGTAAAGGTACTTGGGCCATTTACTTTAAAATCCGGAAGTAATAAGCATGTCGTTACATTGCCGCAGTATATTGGTTCGGTTCGGGTGATGGTTGTCGCTGGCGAAGGAGATGCTTTTGGTAAAGAAGAAAAAACAGTTCCCGTTCGCATGCCATTGATGGCTTTGGCTACATTGCCGCGCGTGGTAGGTCCCGGCGAAGAAGTGAATCTGCCGGTATCTGTTTTTGCCATGGAGAAAAGGATAAAGAATTTTTCAGTTGAAGTTATCCCAAACGAGTTTTTTCAGGTTCTGGATACCAAAACAAAAAGTGTTAATGTGAAGGATGTAGGTGAATATGATATGGCTTTCCGAATAAAAGTGGCATCGCGTGAAGGCGTTGGAAAGGTAAAAGTAGTTGCCACAAGTGGAAGTGACAAAGCCGAATATGATATCGAAATTAATGTAAGGAATCCGAATTCAAAATTGGTTAAGTATGAAGAGGCTTTAATTGAAGCTGGAAAATCGGCTGATATATCATATAATCTGATAGGTATTGCGGGTACCAATAAAGCAACGCTGGAAGTATCATCCATTCCTCCGATCGATTTGAGCCGACGTCTGGGTTATCTGCTCGAATATCCTTATGGTTGTGTCGAGCAAACAACTTCCGGAGCTTTCCCGCAATTATTCCTTGATCAGTTTATTGAATTGGGTTCTGATGCCAAACAACGGAGAGATTATAATATAAATTATGCCATTCAGCGGTTAAATTCGATGATGGTTCCGGAGGGTGG
>DATBXH010000072.1:0-3979 GCA_036514375.1 Bacteroidales bacterium
TTTTATTTTGCTTATCATTATAGTTACCAGCATAAAACTTCAAGCACAACCAGTTCCAGCCGAAGTTGAAAACATCCCTTACTTAATGACATTTGGCCCGAAAGCGGAAAAATCATGGGGAGATGATGATTTCTCACAAACCTTCTTTTTCCAAATACCCGAAAACTATAAAAGCCCAATCTACATCCGGGTGTTTGACCCTGATGTTGGCGGAGCCCTGGACGAATTAAACGATGTTTATGACACGCAAATGTTGTATTCTGTTTATGGTGGAAAAGGCGCTTATTCAGATCCGGATGCCCGCGAAACTGATCCAAAAGGAAACTATAAGAGTGGAATATTACTAGCTTCAAAAAAATTCGGTGTCGATCCAAGATATGATAACAAATGGTATACATTTGGACCATTTAACCCTACTGAAGGAGAATATATTAAGGAATTCGGCGGATGTTATATTTTCAAAGTAATTTGCGATGGGTTAACCGGAAATGATGGTAATATGTACCGGTATTTCCTTAGCTCATCCCCAACGGAAAATAAACCCATTGAGGGAGCTAACGCGTTTGCCTATGAATATTCGTTTCGAATGTGGGATAACCCTAACGAAATTTCCCACATTTATCCGTATGTTGATGATAGAACAATTTCTGTTCGCCTGTCAAATTTTGATTGGGATAACGATGGGGTCATCCGTGTGGTTTCTGTGGCTCGACAAGGGCAGATTTTTCCTGTCTCCGACCAGGATGAATGGAAAACGTCTGAGTTTACCATCAAACCGGAAGAAAGAGGAACTTCTCTTGATTTTCAATTTATTAAACGCAAAAATCCGCCAGTAAAAAACAATAATGTGGTAATAAACGTAAGAAATCAGTATGGTGAACTGCTCCGATTTTACACCGCACCAATTGGAGGAGTCCCCAAATATAAATACACCATAAAAGGTTCACAAAAAGAATGACTAATAATCAATTCATCTCCATGAAAAAATTTCTTTTCATTTCCGGGGGTATAATATTTCTGTCATTATTTTCATTTCATCTCCAGGTAAAGGCTCAGTTATATAAATTTCAAAAATTTGGAAGTGAAAAGGGCATTTGTCACCCATTTATTTACTCCATTAATCAGGACAAAAACGGATTTATTTGGGCATTAACAGGAACGGGCCTTTGCCGTTTCGATGGTTTTACATTTTCAAAAAACGGAAATTCTAAAGATTCGCTATCCGAATCGTCCGCTGAAGTAAGTTTTAAGGATAAGGATAACAACCTTTGGTTTGGCTACAGCGACGGAAGCATAGCTTTTTATGACGGTAAAAAATTCAGGTTCTTAAAATCAAATGATAATCAAAGTGGTAAAATTACTGGTATTGTCCAGGATAAAGATGGAAATATACTGGCATCCAACCAAAATACAGGTCTTTATATCATTGATAAAAGCTTCAGAAAAACTGTTGTTGGCGAACCCTTTAGTGGTAAACTTATCTTTTCGTTTAATATCACCTCGGGAAATGAATTACTTATAGGGACGGATGACGGAGTGATTATATATGATTACAATTCGAATTCAAAAAAGATTAAGGAAGTTTCAAAAATTGAAGGTTTACCTTCCAGTAAAATTACAAAGATTGCTCGGCGGAACATTAAAGATAATTTTTGGATTGCCACGGAAGATGCCGGGTTATATGCTATTTCATTATTGGACAAAAATAAATTCCTTGTCGATAATCTGGGTGCCCGGATTAATCTTGGGAATGACAACATCCAATCTGTTTTTGAGGATCCTCTGTCAAATATCTGGATCTCAACCTTTGGCAAAGGGTTATTCAAGGTTACCCTGGCTGGTGATGCTGTGAAAGAAATCATTAATTACAATTCTTCAAACGGGCTGGGAAGAGATGATGTCAAAGATGTTTTTGAAGATCGGGAAGGCAACATCTGGGTTGCTACATTCGGCGGAGGATTAGCCTATCTTTTGAATGCGTCATTTATTTCGTATAATTTTAGTAAGCAACTAAAGGATAACAATATTCATGCTGTATGTTTTGATAAGGATGGGTATTGGATAGGAGGAGACAGAGGTTTAATCAAAATATATCGCAGTACCACTAAGCCTTTAGATATTTACACACCAACAAAAGGATTACCTTCTGATATTGTAACAGCTTTGTTTGTAGATAAGACAGGGACCCTCTGGATAGGAACTGATAAAAATGGAATTTTTCAGATTTTGTCGGGAAAGAATAGAATTACTCCGTTTTTTAAAGGCGAGAACTCACTTGCTAATTCCATTAATTCAATCAATGGTTTAGATGATTACATTTATGTTGGAACCAAGAATGGCGCATACCAGTTTAACATTAATACCAAAAAACAGCAGCATTATTCCACATTGCAGGGACTACCCCATAATGATATCCATGAGGTTTATGTTGATTCTAAAGGGATAGCCTGGGTGGCGACTCACAGCAACATGATTTTTGCATTAAACAACGATACCAAACACCTTCTTAAAGGTGCCGGAGAAATTGAATTTACAGCCATTGCTAAAGACACGTCAGGAAACATGTGGGCCGGCACAAACGGGAATGGCGTCTTTAAATTTATCACGAATCAAAAAAAGGATACATTCAATTATTTCTCGATGCGCGACGGATTGAAGTCGGATTTCTGTTACGCTCTTCTGAGTGATAAGTATGGGAATATCTGGGTTGGTCATCGTTTGGGAATAAGCCGTATTAACAGCATTACCAATAAAATCAGAACATATGGATCTGAATACTTTTCGGGGGATATCAACCTTAATGCCATAACCCAGAACTCAACCGGCGATATCATTTTTGGTACTACAGACGGATTGGTCATTTACGAATCTTCAAAGGATAAAATGGCCAGTACACCTCCAATCGTAAATATCTCATCAGTTACTATCAACGATTCTGTTTACGATATTTCCAAAAAGATTACGTTGCCTTATTCAAACTACAGAGTTAAAATTCAATTTATTGGCCTAAATTATAGTAATCCCGAACAAGTTACATATCAATATAAACTGGAAGGATTTGAAAGCAAATGGTCTGAACCCTCGACAAACCACGAGGCTATATTCTCACTCTCCCAGGACAATGATTATACCTTCATGGTGAAAGCTTGTAATAGCGACGGAACATGCTCTGAGATTCCTGTTTCCTTTCACCTTAAGATCCGGAAACCTTTTTGGAAAACATGGTGGTTTATTGGTTCTGCTATCATTATTCTGATATTCTCAGTTTATTTAATTATTAAAATCAGGGAACGGAAACAGAAAGAATTCCAGGCTTACCTTGAAAAACTTCTGGACGAAAGAACACGTGAAGTCAGGGAACAGAAAGAAGAGATAGAACTCAAAAACCGCGATATAACAGATTCAATCAACTATGCACAACGCATTCAGGCCAGTATTCTTCCTTCACTGCGGAAACTGCAAAATATTTTTAGCGGATCATTTGTGTATTATTTGCCGCGTAATATTGTGAGCGGCGATTTTTATTGGTTTGAAGTTATTCCTAATACCAATAAATTCTTAATTGTTTGTGCAGACTCCACAGGGCACGGTGTTCCCGGAGCATTTATGTCAATCATTGGCACTACTTTATTAAAGGATATTTTTTCCAGACCACAAGTACAAAAACCGTCAGATATTTTGGAACATCTGGATAATGAGCTAAAATTGACTCTCAACCAAAATATGGATGGTGAGCGTCCGAATGATGGAATGGATATTATTGTTTGTGAAATAGACATTAAAACATATTATGCACGTTTTTCATCAGCGATGCGTCCTTTCATTGTCTATCAGAATGGCGAACAATTATATTTCAAGGGAAGCCGCAGTTCTATAGGCGGTCAGATGAAAGAAGAAAAGATTTTTGAAGATGTTGAACTTCAACTTACCAAAGGCGATCTGATTTACATGTTTTCTGATGGTTACCCTGACCAGTTTG
>DATBXH010000073.1:0-7483 GCA_036514375.1 Bacteroidales bacterium
CTGCTCCCATCTTTGCTACTGGCAATAAGTCAGCAGCAGCTTGAAGAATTACTGATAGAATCATTTTACTATAGTGTTAAATAAAAAATCTCAATGATGTGCCTCTTCAGTTGCCATTCCAAAATACAAGGCCGAAAGCAATGTAAACACATATGCCTGAATAAAAGCAACCAAAAGTTCGAGGAAATACAGAAATATTGCAAACGCTACAGAAAGCACTGAAAATCCATAGCCAACGGCCATATTAATATTTCCAAAAACAAAAATCAAACAAATAAAACCTAATAAATTGATGTGACCGGCAAGTATATTGGCAAACAAACGGACCATCAACACAAACGGTTTTATAAACACACCCATAATCTCTATAAACGGCATCAACGGCACCGGAATCTTTAACCACCAAGGTACGCCCGGTGCATTTACAATATGCATCCAATAGGTCTTGGTTCCGTTAATAGTAGTAATAACAAATGTAAATAAAGCCAATACCATGGTAATGGCAATATTACCTGTAACATTAGCACCACCCGGGAAAATCGGAATCAATCCCATCATATTGTTAATCCATATAAAGAAAAATATGGATAACAAATAGGGCATGTACTTCTCATACTTATGTTTCCCAATAGATGGAATAGCAATATCATCACGGATAAAAAGAATAATTGGCTCCAAAGCGGACTGAAGTCCTTTGGGAGCTTTATCCGGATGTTGTCTGTAACGTTTTGCTATAGACAAAAATATCCAAAGAAGCAGCGCAACACTAATTAACAATGATAAAACATTCTTTGTAATGGAAATATCGATAGGACGAACAATCGACCCATCGGCAAGCTTTTCAACAACTTTCCCTTTATATGCTCCTTCCTCACTGATCTCAAATCCCTCATAGGAAGCATGACCATGTTCAAATCTACTTGAACTAAATAAATGAAAACCGGATTGTTTGCTGTAAAGAATAACCGGAAGCGGAACTGCAACCACTTTGTCCTTAAATGTGATGACATGCCATGAATAGGCATCACTGATATGCTCGATAATTAATTCACCCGGCTTAAATGTTTTTTTTGCATGACCGCTTTCAGCAGACTGTTGTACATCTTTTTCGGGCTCATTTGCGCTTAATCTTTCAATACTAAAAACTAACCCTATAATAATGAGTAAAATGCTTACTCTTCTCTTGCTAAATCTCACAACCATTATTCCTCACTTGAAAAGAAATTTAAATTTAGAAAAACAATTTGGTTTTGTTCATTTCAAGTGTCACTTTTTTTCAAAAATTTTAATATTGACGATATTTCCAAAATTGTAAATAACAAGTAGATGATTAAGAAGCCCATAAGAAAAACGACAACCTCCTTTTTGATGGCAAAAGCATAAATCAAAATTGAAACCATGTAAATCATCAGTTTGACTCCTGAAAAAGCAGCAAATTTTCCAACAAAATTCCGGGGATTAACGGCAGATGCTCTTATAAGGACATAATGAAATAAAATCGTAATGGCCATTATAAAGGGAATCACAAAGTACAAACTGGCAAACGAATGTTCAGATGAAATAGAAACACCGGCCACCAAAACGATGCCAATACAAACAACAGCTAATAAAATACTTGATATGCAAAAACGGAGAAATGGATTATTTTTCACGATAAACTTTATAAATCTTTAACAGCAAAATAAATAGCCATGCCAACGGAAAGAATTGAACATAACACAATGAAAACAGGAAATTTCCACCCAACCAGATGATCCAGCAAATAACCTCCCCAAACACCCCCACCAATAATAATAATCATTTGAATTCCCATGGAGGAGTATTTGGCATAACCTCTAAGATAATCAAGCTTCTCCTGTTTCTTCGGCTTTTTCGGCATATGTAATTTTCTCATCGGTCATTTTACAATTACCGGAGAATCTGCAACCAGGTTCTATTGCAAGACGATTTGTAACAATATCACCAACGACCTGGGAAGCAGCTTTTAAAGAAAGTAGTTCAGCCACATTGATTTTACCTTCAACATAACCATAAATATCGGAGTTTTTGCAATTAATCACACCTTTTACCCTACCCGATTCCCCGATAACGAGCTTTCCTTTTGCATTGACGTTTCCATTTAAAACGCCATCAAGCCTGATATCTCCATTAGAATTAATATCACCCGTAATTTCCGTTCCAACAGTTATGGTATTATGCGAATTTGGTTCGTTTTCGATAAATTTTGCCATAGTGGTTATTTTTTAAGGTCTATATTGATTGTAACAAATATAAACAATCTATTTGATTTAGGAAAAATAAAAAAGGCCTGACATACGACAGGCCTCTGACTAATATATCTTCAAAATGTATTCAATCCTAATAAGCCCATTTCAAATATAATGAACCCCACGTATATCCACCACCAAATGCTGCTAAGATAAGCTTATCTCCTTTTTTTAGCTCTTTTTCCCAGTCCCACAAACAAAGAGGAATGGTTGCAGCAGTGGTATTCCCATAACGTTCAATATTGATCATTACTTTATCCTTGCTAAGTCCCATTCTACGAGCAGTAGCTTCAATTATACGCATATTTGCCTGATGAGGAACTAACCAAGACAGATCCTCAGGAGTAATATTATGTTTTTCCATCATTTCAACAGCCACATCTGCCATTTTGGAAACTGCTACCTTAAAAACAGTTTGCCCATCCTGATGTAGAAAATGCTCTCCGGCATCTACAGTTTCATGCGAGGCCGGACACTGCGAGCCACCTGCCTTAAGATAAAGATGATGTCTACCGGATCCATCTATTTGAAAGATATGATCCATTACCCCTACATCTTCGGAAGTAGGCTCAAGCAGCAAAGCAGCAGCAGCATCTCCGAAAAGCGGACAGCTTGTTCTGTCAGAATAATTTGTTATGGACGACATCTTATCAGAAGCCACCAAAACAATTTTTTTGTACTTACCAGTTTCAATAAACTGTGAAGCAGTCTGTAAAGTAAAGAGGAAACTCGAACAGGCAGCACTTAAATCAAAGCCCCAGGCATTTCTGATTCCAACTTTATCAGCAATAACACATGCTGTAGAAGGGAAAAACATATCCGGAGTAACCGTAGCAACCAAAAGAAGCTCTACTTCATCCGGACTTGTTCCTGTTTTAGCAAGAAGCTTGCGAACAGCCTCAGCTCCCATATCGGAGGTTGCAAGTCCCTTACCTTTGAGTATTCTTCTCTCCTTAATACCTATTCGTTGCATGATCCACTCATCCGAGGTGTCTACCATATGGCTGAGTTCCTCATTCGTTAACTTATATTCAGGCAGGAAAGCCTCGATTCCTTTAATGGCGGCTCTTATAGTACTCATTCTTTAAAAAATTCCTTAATTTTTGATGGCAAATTAGCCTCAATTACTCCTTTGGTATGCAGAATCATATTCTTAATGGCTATATCATTTGAAATTCCATGTCCGATAATCACATTTGAATTAATCCCCAAAACCGGTGTACCGCCATAATTTTCAAAATTAAATCTGGCAAAATATTCATCTTCGAGATTTCTGCGCTTAATTACTTCATGGAATGCTTCGACCTGCTTCAAAATAACATTGCCAACGAAACCGTCACATACAATTACATCAACATCCTCACTAAATAAATCATGCCCTTCAATGTTTCCGACAAAATTAAAGTCTTTGGTTCCATTCATCAACTGGTAAGCAGCTTTGGTGAGCAGGTTTCCTTTTTCATCTTCAGCTCCAATGTTCATCAATCCGACCTTGGGATTTTTATAACCGAATACATATTCGGCATAAAGAGACCCCAGGATACCATATTGATATAAAACATCAGGCTTACAATCAGGATTAAGACCCACATCCAAAAGAATACTTGTCTTACCGCTTTGTTTTGGAATAGGTGAAGTAATTGCCGGACGGATAATCCCAGGTATGGACTTAACAGTATACATAGCCCCAACCATCATGGCACCAGTGCTCCCAGCACTGGCAAATCCTCCAATTTTCCCGGTATGCAATAATTTAAATCCAATATTAATACTGGAATTAACCTTTTGGGAAAATGCTTTCGAAGGATGGTCACCCATCTCTATAACTTCCGAAGCATGAACTATTTCAAAAGCAGAACCATTAACTCCATGCTTTTTAAGTAGCTCTTCTATCTTTGCCTGATCGCCGATAAGAACAATCTGATCATCACTAGACAAATTACGATGAGCGAGAATTGCACCTTCAACGATTGCCTCAGGCGCATAGTCCCCTCCCATCACATCTAAGCCTATCCTTACCATAGTAATTTTAGGATAAAATTAAAGGTGCTGCTAATTAAGCAGTTGCTGTTTTTTCAATAGCAAGTTTTCCGCGGTAATACCCACATTCAGGGCAAACACGATGATATAAAACAGTTGAGCCACAATTACTGCATTTAGCAGTTGTTGGAACAACAGCTTTGTCATGAGTTCTCCTCTTATCTCTCCTCTGTTTCGAATGTTTTCGCTTCGGATTTGGCATAATCTAAACTATTAATTATTCAATAAATTTTTTAAATCGTCCCAACGGGGATCATTATTTTCGTCATTCTCACGAATGATGTATTCATTTAATTTTTTGAGCATCTCCTTATTACAGGTACTCCGTCCTTTTGAATCTGCAGGATGAACCCGTTTATAAGGAAGGCTCAAATGTACAAATTCATAAATATATTGAGCAACATCAAGCTCAAATTCATTGTGCGAAAGAACAATTATCTCATCTGTTTGTTCTTCCGATATATCTCCAAATTTTACGAACAATTCAGCATTGTAAGCTATAGGCATCTCAAATTCATCGAGGCACCGGTCACAGGTGACCATCACATTGCCCGACAGCTCAAACTGAAGTTCCAGCAAATTTGTTTTTTTGTCCAGATCCACCACAACATGAACTTTGCCTTGGGTAATCTCAGACTCTTCATAATCATCAAAGAACTTGTCGTCGATGTCGTACACAAAACTGTGCTTTCCAACTTTCAGCCCTTTAAAAGGGATGACAAACTGACGATTAGGCTTCACTCCATAAAAATTTCAAGGTGCAAAACTATAAATTTAATTCTTAATATAAAAAGAAAATTAACCCGAATAAATTTTGATTACATTTGCAACCCAATTTTGAAAAGGTAATTATGCAAAATATCAGAAATATCGCAATCATTGCACATGTAGACCATGGTAAAACAACATTGGTTGATAAAATGCTGATGATGGGAAATCTCTTCAAGGAACACGAGGTTCCCGGCGAACTCATCATGGACAGTAATGAACTTGAACGTGAGCGTGGTATCACTATTCTAGCTAAAAATGTATCCGTATATTATAAAGGAACAAAAATAAATATTATTGATACGCCTGGTCACGCGGACTTCGGAGGAGAAGTAGAACGTGTATTGAACATGACTGATGGCGTTATCCTTTTGGTAGATGCATTTGAAGGAACCATGCCACAAACCAGGTTTGTACTCCAAAAGGCGCTTCAATTAGGTAAAAAACCTATTGTTGTTATTAACAAGGTCGATAAGCCAAACTGCCGTCCCGAAGAAGTCCAGGAAGAAGTATTCGAACTTATGTTCAACCTCGATGCCACAGAAGAACAATTAAACTTCCCGACTATCTATGGGTCAGCAAAACAAGGCTGGATGTCAAACGATTGGAAGAAGCCTTCAGCAGATATTTCACCATTGTTAGACAGCATCATTAAACATATTCCGGCCCCCAAGGAAATAAAAGGGACTCCACAAATGCTGATTACTTCACTCGAGTATTCATCATATGTTGGCAGAATTGCCATTGGCAGGGTACATCGTGGTGAATTGAAGGAAAATATGCAGGTTTCTTTAGTAAAACGTGATCAAACTGTAGTTCGGACAAGAATCAAAGAACTATTAGTATTTGAAGGCTTTTCGAAGAAAAAAGTGTCTTCTGTGAGTTCAGGTGAAATTTGTGCATTGGTCGGCATTGACGATTTCAATATTGGTGAAACCATTGCTGATATAGAGAACCCTGAGCCATTAGAGACCATTGCCATTGACGAACCAACCATGAGCATGTTATTTACCATCAATAACTCTCCATTTTTCGGAAAAGATGGCAAATATGTAACATCTCGCCACATCAAAGATCGCCTGGACAGAGAGCTGGAGAAAAACGTAGCTTTGCGGGTAGAAGCTACCGATTCTGCAGATGCTTTTACCGTATATGGCAGAGGTGTTCTCCATCTTTCGGTTCTCATAGAAACGATGCGCCGCGAAGGTTATGAGCTCCAGGTAGGGCAGCCAAAAGTTATCATTAAAAACATTGGAGGAGAAAAGTGCGAACCCATCGAAATTCTCACCATTGATATGCCAGAAGAAACATCAGGTAAAGCTATTGAACTGGTGACCAAACGAAAAGGCGAACTATTGAAAATGGAACGAAAAGGCGACCGGATTCACCTGGAATTCAACATACCCTCGCGAGGAATTATCGGATTACGCAACCAGATACTCACTGCCACAGCCGGAGAAGCAATTATGACCCATCGTTTTCTCGAATTCGGTCTCTGGAAAGGGGATATCGAAAAACGTATCAACGGATCGCTCATCGCCATCGAAACAGGCCAGGCAATTGCATATGCTCTGAACAAGCTACAGGACAGAGGAAAATTCTTTGTCGATCCGGGTGTAGAAATATACGAAGGACAGGTAATCGGTGAAAATACAAGGTCTGGTGACTTAGGTCTAAACATCACTAAAACAAAAAAGCTCACGAATATGAGAGCCACAGGATCAGATGAAAAGATGAAGATTGCTCCAGCTATAAAATTTTCATTGGAGGAGGCCCTGGAGTATATTCAAGAAGATGAATATGTTGAAGTAACCCCCAAATCAATAAGACTTAGAAAAATTTTGCTGAATGAAACTGATCGTAAGCGATTTGCTAATTCAAACGCACAATAACACTAAGGAAACAAAAAATCAAGGTCAGTACAATACGAATTACCGGCAACTGATCACTGTTTATTGATTACAACCAGTATCAACTTGTCACTACTTTCTCCACCGATTCCACCAAAACATCGATAAAATAATCGGCTTTAGGGATATATTTAACAGCCCCATTTCTGATGAATTCGCGTATCAAGGCAAGGTCTTCCTGACCGGAAAGAATAATCACAGGAATGTCGGGGTTTATAACGCGAAGTTCCTTCAACGTTTCAAGACCAGACATTCCATTTTCTCCCCGTAAATAAAAAAGATGGTCAAGCACAATAAGATCAGGATTTAGATGAAGATTAGCGAGGCACTCTTCACCCGAGTCAAAAGTCTTCACACTATAACCTTCCCTACTCTTAAAAGTGTATTCCAAAAGATTAAGGATTACTTTATCATCATCTACTATGAAAATCAATTTATCGTCCATATTGAAGGCGTCATTTGACTCAAGATTCGATATTATGCGAGTCTCGTATAAAT
>DATBXH010000074.1:0-2858 GCA_036514375.1 Bacteroidales bacterium
AACCAACAAGCCATTGACCCTTCACAAATCGGTACTTTATTTTTCGAATTACAAATGGTTTACCAGGAAACGGGACTCGTTGGTTATTGTCTATAAGGATAAATACGGAACACCCGATTCAATCAATTTCGATACCATACCCAAATATCCGGTTTATCTTATGTTGAAACTTGATTATTCGGACCGGACCAGAAAAAGTAATACATTTTATTTTACATCAGGGAAATTATTCTACGATGTGATGGTTGGAGATACAGCAGTGAGGGTTCGTCCCAAGTTAGCAGGTAATAACTTTTCTTATCAGAGTTCCCTGAAAGGGGTAGCCCTGATTATTGAGGCGTTGCTTGAGATGATTATTGCCTTGATGATATCCAGAGCATTTGGTTTGTCCCGACTTATTGTACTTATGGTATTAGCAGCCAATATTGCAGCATTTCCGTTGTACATGGCGAATATTTCGTCTTTTTTTCTGCGGGAAACATTGGTATTTATTGTAAAAGCTGTGGTAATGATTCTGATGGGTCTTCGAAAAATTCATGTTTATAATGTTCTGATCATCCTCATAGCTCTTACTATTATAAGTTTTGGACTAAAAGAACTATTGTTTTTCTTAGCCAGAATTATTTAAGAAATTAAGTATAAGACAGACATGCCTCCCTCCATCTCTTCATCACCTAGTCACCTAATCGCTTAATTATTCCTGTTTAAGCCCGTTTGAAATAATATTGTATGAGTGTCCGCAGTTATAACTATTTTATTAGGATATCATGGAAAATCAATTTCTTCACCCCAGCCCTAAAGGGAGGAAATTGATTTTCGTTCGCTCCCTTTAGGGCCGGGGTAAACGAATGAAAATCAATTTCTATATAGTTATAAAAGCGGACATACATTTAATATTAATATAGGTGCAAGTATGTGATCGTTAATCCAAAGAAAAATGTAATTTTGCGCATCCAAAAATCAAGCATCAGGAATCGTTATTCTGGCTTATTGTTAGGAACAGACCATTAAAAAATTGATTATGTCATTACGTTTTATGTCAGCCGAAGAGGCTGCTTCTTATGTGAAGCATGGCGATAATGTGGGCTTTAGCGGATTTACACCTGCCGGTTCGCCGAAAGCTGTGTCGATTGCCATTGGAGAAAGAGCCAAGGCAGAACATGCAAAAGGAAATCCATTTAAAATAGGGATGTTTACCGGAGCTTCCACCGGTGATTCACTTGACGGTGCTCTTGCTCGTGCAAATGCTATTGCTTTCCGCACTCCCTACCAATCAAATTCCGATTTAAAGGCATCTTTAAATTCGGGCGATATCAGTTATTTTGATATGCATCTTTCTCACCTGGCTCAGGAACTCCGTTATGGTTTTCTTGGTAAGGTGAATGTAGCAATCATTGAAGCTTGTGATGTCACTGAAAATGGTGAGATTGTTCCAACAACAGGAGTTGGTATTGCACCAACCATCGCAAGTTTGGCCGATAAGATAATCATCGAATTGAACCATAAACATCCGAAGGCTCTGAGAGGTATTCACGACCTTTATGAACCTTGCGATCCTCCTTGCAGACGCGAGATACCAATTTATAAAGTAAACGATCGCTGCGGATCGGAAGTATTGAAAGTTGATCCTTCCAAAATTATAGGTGTTGTAGAAACAAACCTGCCTGATGAAGTGAAAGGTTTCGCTCCGGTTGATGCTGTAACTGCTAAAATTGGTGAGAATGTTGCAAGCTTCCTTGCCAGCCAGATTAAATGCGGAGTTATTCCGAAAGATTTCTTACCCATTCAGTCGGGCGTAGGTAACATTGCCAATGCAGTACTGGGTTCTTTGGGAGCTAATCCTGATATTCCGGCTTTTCAGATGTATACCGAGGTTATTCAGGATTCCGTTATCGATCTCATGAAATCAGGGAATGTTTCTTTTGCATCCGGCTGTTCATTGACGATTAGTCCGAAAGCACTGGATGAGGTATATTCCAATTTCGATTTCTTCCGCAATAAATTAATATTACGTCCCCAGGAAATATCGAATAATCCTGAAGTAGTGCGTCGTTTGGGTCTAATAACCATCAATACTGCTCTTGAGGCCGATATTTTTGGTAATGTAAACAGTACCCACGTTCTTGGAAAACAAATGATGAACGGTTTGGGTGGATCAGGCGATTTCACCAGAAATAGCTTTTTCTCCATATTTACTTGTCCGTCAGTTGCTAAAGGTGGTAAGATCAGCGCAATTGTTCCCATGGTAAGTCACGTGGATCATAGTGAGCACTCCATTAAAGTGTTGATTACCGAACAGGGAATTGCAGATTTACGCGGAAAATCTCCAATACAGAGAGCGCAGGCAATTATTGAGAATTGTGCTCATCCGGATTATAAGGAACTACTTTGGGATTATATAAAACTTTCGGATAAGGTTCACACTCCTCAAACGCTTTCTGCTTGTTTTGGAATGCATGTTGAGTTTGCAAAGTCGGGTGATATGCGAAATACAAAGTGGAATGAATTTCTTTACTAAAGTCTCCCGGATATTAACGTCCGTTTAAGGCGATTTATATAACAGTAAAAATCCTAAGATAAAGTCTCTAAAACGACTTTTCTTAGGATTTTTTATTTCAAAATCGTGATAAAAATCATATCTGCGGAATGATTAATGTCATTTGATTTCGGAAAGCAGTTCGGTTAATTTGTTTTCGACTTAAAACAACCAAAAGTCAAAAATAAACAGTTTGATGCCTTGGAACCGGAGGCTGATTAGAATTCCCGGCTGCTGGGTTTGCTATGCTTCCGGATCCGGGCATCGATAATCTATCTTAGTAACAGGAACGTCCCTTTCTTCTTCACAATTACACTTCCTT
>DATBXH010000075.1:0-5652 GCA_036514375.1 Bacteroidales bacterium
AAATCCTCCAAACGGCATGCATAACCATCCATGGCAGATTTGTTAAACGGTGGCTGGTCAATATCAGCCACAATATCCCGGGCCAACACTCTGCCTAAACTGTTTACAAGTGTAACATTTTCAGTTCGTCCCAACGATGGAAACGACAATAACAATGCTTGACAATCCTTAACTTGCAACATAGGCGTTCAGTTTCCAGGAATGATCTTCAAAAACAACAGGACTTCCGGATAAAATGAAATTCCCCTGCTCAAAACGAAATACATAATCTGCCAGCAATAATAAATCCCTTGACGAATCTTTGGGTTCGGTGCCAATGGTATGCACCATAATAAAAAGAGTTGGCCGTATATATCTTCGTAAGGTACCTGATTCACAAATTATGGCAGCATCTTCCGGAATCATCTTCAGGACCTTTTGAAACGCCTGATAGACGAATTCCCTGTCTGCTTCAATAAATAAAACCTTTGAAGCTCCTGCCATCAGCATACGCTCCGTATCCTTATCCGACACAACCTTGGTTTCTTCATAAACAGAATAATCGGATGAGGAAAAAATAAGCTGTGAATTTGGCATTACATGAAAATGATTGGAGATCTTAATACAAACCAGAGATTGGGGAGAATCCCACTCTTCACAAATACGACAGACAAGACTGGTTTTACCGGAATTTCTGCCTGTCCCTGCCACAATTAGCAGGTTAGGACAGGTTGCTTTTAGCAATTTGCTCATATACTTCTAATTCTTGTGGAGTGTTTGCATTAAACAACTCTTTGGCGTCATTATCATTGCCTGCAATGTACAGGGCATTCGTTTGCGATAACAATTGCTGAAGAGAATAAATATGGGAATCTATCAATTGCTCAATTTTTTTTACTATTCGTTTATGATATAAGGCATATAAAGGCTCCGGGCGATTATTAATTAAAGGTGTAATTATATCGTAATTGTCATTCACGGGTACCATCCTGGTAAGCAACGTTCCGGTAATTAATGGCATATCACATGCCAACACAAGATTATAAGGATTCAAACTTTTCTTCAGACAAGCGTAAATTCCTCCCATCGGTCCAATATTTTCAATTTCATCATGAATAACAGTGTAACCCAGAAAATCAAACCTATTGTCGTTCGCAGAAATAAAAATTTCAGCACAGTACTGCTGAAGTATTTGAAGCGAATAGGAAAACATAGGCTGATTATGCAACACCAGCATTGCCTTATCAGCTCCCATTCTTTGCGATTTACCACCACAGAGCAATATGCCGGTAAGCTTTATCATTTTAAGGAAATTAAAAAACTAGAAGCCATGCAATTGATTTAATATACAACAGGCTAAATCGGTGTACCTTCATTTAATTCCTATGTATACATATCCATTTTCTACCTTTACAGGATAAACCTCAATCTGATAAGGATCTCCACTCAAACATTGTCCTGATTTCAACGAAAAACTTTTTTTGTGAAATGGACAGGCAACTTTTGGTTCCTCAGAACTGTCACCTGTAATGCCTCGCGAAAGGGCCATTTCATATTTGTGGGGACACATATTCTGCGTGGCATACCATTCGTTTGAGGCAGAGAAATTGAAAACTGCAATCTGTTGTCCGTCGACAAGCACACAAGCTCCGCCATTCTCAGGAAAATCCACCGCTTTTGCCGTTTTATACCAAAGTTTAACTTCTTTTTTTGTGATGATGTTTTCAAGTGTTTCCATACGCTATTGTTTTAATGTTCTTTTACCCATGGAGTGGGCATTTTCTGATCCCTCATCGGTACAAATTCTATCGAAGTATCATGATCTTCCGAATTGATAAAGGCTTTGAATTTCATTCGTAATTCGGGGTTCTCAATAACTTCTTTCCATTCGCATTTATAAGTATCCACCAAATACTGCATATCCTTTTCAAACTCATGCGCTAACCCAAGGCTGTCATTAATCACCACATCTTTTAAATGCTCAATACCTCCTTCAAGGCCGCTCAGCCATTTTGCAGTTCGTGTTAAGGGGGCGGCAGTTTTTATGTAATACATCAGGAATCTGTCGAGATATTTGATACAGGTTTCTTTATCAATATCAGAAGCCAGCAAAACTGCATGGGCCGGGTTTGCACCACCATTGCCACAAACAAAAAGATTCCAGCCTTTTTCGGTGGCAATGATACCGAAGTCTTTACCTCTGGCTTCAGCACACTCACGGATGCAGCCTGAAACTCCGCCTTTTATCTTGTGAGGAGCCCGAAGTCCTTTATACCGATTTTCAACTTCGATTGCAAAACCCACTGAATCGTGTAATCCAAACCGACACCATGTAGACCCAACACAACTTTTAACAGTGCGCAATGCTTTACCATATGCATGGCCGCTCTCAAAACCTTCGGCAATCAATTCCTCCCAAATTTGGGGAAGCTGATCCACGCGTGCACCAAACATGTCGATACGTTGTCCTCCTGTAATTTTACAATACAGGTTATATTTATCAGCGATCTTTCCCAAAACCTCAAGTTTCTGGGGAGTAATTTCTCCTCCGGGAATCCTGGGTACAATTGAATAAGATCCTCCCCGTTGAATATTAGCAAGGAATCTGTCGTTAGTATCCTGAATAACCTGGTGTTTTACTATAGTTTCGTTCCAAATACTTGCTAGCAACGATGCAACAGCTGGTTTACAAATTTCACAACCGGCTCCTTTCCCATGTTTTATTAGCAGATCATGAAACGTTTTAATTTTTTCAATTTTAATCAGGTCATACAACTCCTGACGTGTAAAATGAAAATGCTCGCAAAGAACTTTCTTCACTTCCTTCCCCTGCTTTTTGAGTGTTGCCGTAAGTAAATCGTCAAGCATGGGAACACAACCGCCGCAACCAGTCCCGGCCTTCGTGTGCTTTTTGATTTCTCCAATCTGCGTGAAGTTGTTGGCTTCAATTGAGTGGCAAATCTTACCTTTTGAAACGCTTTCGCAGGAACATATGGCCGCTTCCTCAGGTAAATCTAAAACTCCGATGGTTAGTCCACCACCTTTACCAGTCCCAACCAGCATCGAATCTATATCTTTAGGAAGCTTTATTCTATTCTTACTAGCTTGAAGAAGCATGTTATATTCAGATGTATCACCAACCAGGATGCCACCTAATAAATATTTCCCGTCTTCACTGATATTTAATCGTTTGTAGATACCTGAAAACTTGTTCTCAAGAATTAATGGAATTGAACCCTGTGCCTGGCCCAGTGCATCGCCAAAGCTTGCCACTTCAGTGCCAATAAGTTTAAGCTTGGTTGACATGTCTGCACCAGTAAACCACTTATCCTCTCCCTTCAAACGTTCTACTAATATTTCAGCCATTTGATAACAGGGTGAAACCAATCCCCAAATCATTCCTGCAGCCAAGGCACATTCTCCAATCGCATAAATATCAGGTTGAGACGTTCGCATGCCATTATCCACAACAATCCCACCGTTCTTTCCAATTTCAAGTCCTGCCTTCCGGGCAAGTTCGTCGCGCGGTTTGATCCCCGCAGAAATAACAACGACATCAGTCTCTATTTTACTTCCATCTGCGAAGGCAACGCCGGTCACCCTTTCTTCACCCAAAAATTCACTTGTAATGGCATCAGTCATAACTGCCAGCCCTTGTTTTTGAAGTTTTTGCTTCAACATGGCACCGCCACGTTCATCAAGCTGACGACCCATCAACCAGGGCATTCTTTCCAAAACCGTTGTAGCCACATTGTCATCCATAATAGCCTTGGCAGCCTCGAGTCCAAGCAAGCCACCTCCGATCACTACTCCTTTTTTTGCATTTTTAACGAAAGTTTTAATTGCATCCAAATCCTCGAAAGTCCGGTATACAAACACCCCGGTTTTCTCAACACCTGGAATAGGAGGAACAAAAGCAGAAGAACCAGTGGCAAGCACAAGTATATCATAATTATAAGCAGATCCATGCTGCATTTTAATCTGCTTATTTGCTTTATCAATTTCAATAACCAAATTACCTGTAAGTACCTCAATATGGTTTTTATTATACCATTCCAATGGCTCGAGTGTCAATTCGGTTACCGGTGTTCCTGTATAATAATCTGTCAAATGAACACGATCGTATCCTAAATATTTCTCATCTCCAATAACCAACAATTCATAATTATTAAGAAGTTCTGCCTCCACCATCTTTTGACAGAATTTAACACTGGTCATTCCATTACCAACTACAATTATCTTTTTCTTCACATTCATATTCCGCAAATGATAATTTATACAAAAATAAGAAATACCCCTTTTTAAAAAGGGGGTATATTTCAATTTATATAAAATTTATAAATACAGTTTTCATATTTTATGGGGTATTATTTTAAAACAATCTAATATTTTTAGAAGTGACCCTTTAAATTTAAAAATCGTATCGTTTAAATGAAATTTTCAAAAGTCCGGTCGGCTTTAATAGATAGTTTCGACCAATTTTAAAGGATTACGAACAATAAGACTACCTATTAGAAACAATCCTTATTTATATGAAATTTTTATTCTGCACATGAACAAACTGCTTTGATATGGGCTTTATAGTGATTATGAATACGTAACAATTATGCTTGACGATAATTTGTACCATAAGGCAACGTTAGAACTTGAAAAGGTTCATGGCATGGATAATATCCGGGAAATATATAATGGAAAGGAATATCCTTCGGAATTACTTTATAGCCAAAGGATGCTTCAGATGCTTGAAAAAGTGAACCCGGCAAGTTTACATATTTTAAAACTGGCTGCCCAGTGCCAGCACTTAAAAAGATGGAATATTCCGAGAGCGGAATATCCTTATAACAGAAGGGGGTATCATGAATGGCGCAGGGTAGTTATGGAGTATCAGCTTAAGGAGACAAAAGAGATACTTTCAAATGTGGGGCTAAGTAATGATGATATTCTTTTGGTTTTAGATGCACTAAGAAATCAGGGAGACAAATCAGACCCTAATGCTCAGATTATTGTGGATACCGCGTGTCTCGTATTTATAAAATGGTATATGGAACCTTTTGCAGCAAAGCATCAGAGCGAAAAAGTGACTGATATTCTGAAGAAAACTATGAGAAAAATGTCCGAAAACGGAATACAGCTGATTTCAACACTTGGGCTACCAACAACTTCAGCACAAATGCTGGAACGGGCATTGAACTGATCTTAATCCAATATTGAATAGCATGTTTTCAACAGATGAATCAATATATTACAGCAGACAAATCCTGCTACAGGATTTTGGGCAGGACGCACAAAACAAATTAAAAAATAGTCACGTTTTTGTTGTTGGTGCAGGTGGGCTTGGATGCCCTGCCCTACTTTATCTGGCCGGTGCAGGAGTAGGAACCATTACTATTGCCGATAACGACAAAGTCCAGGTTAATAATCTTCACCGGCAAGTGCTATTCAGTATGGACGACGTTGGCAAGAATAAAGCTGAAGCTGCCTGTGAACATTTAAGGAAACTAAATCCCTTTATTACGCTTCATTCAATTCCACATCGGATCACAACCGAAAACATTCACCAGTTTATTACAGGAGCAGATGTAATTATTGATGCATCGGATAATTTTGAAACGCGCTTTATATTGGGCGATTACACCGCCCAGGAACGGATACCGCTTGTGTTTGCTGCTATCT
>DATBXH010000076.1:0-4628 GCA_036514375.1 Bacteroidales bacterium
CCTTCATTTTGAAATCAGATATCATGGCGAACCTTTTGATCCGTCTTGTTTTTATGATTTTTCAGATTTTAAGTTAAAGCGTGATTCGTTGATTGTTTCGCGAGCCAACTTTGAATATCTTATCGAACTCAGAAAAGCAAAATATTGTGTTATCCGGAAAGGTGACACGCTGGGACGCATAGCCGTGCGCTACCATACCTCTATTCGGAAAATATGCAAGCTAAACGGCATCTCAACGAAAACACTTCTTAGAGTCGGACGAAAAATAAGGTACCAGTAACCTTTACTTTAAATAAATTTGATTTTTAGGATATTATTCGCTTAATTTATAGCTTATAATAATACTTCATTTAGATAATTTATTTCACCATGCCTTACAAAGAAAAAGTGATTGAAAAGGTTTACTACTCAATTGGTGAAGTAGCTGAGATGTTTAATGTTAAAACGTCTCTTATTCGATTCTGGGAAAAAGAGTTTGACATTATCAAACCCAAAAAGAATAAGAAAGGAAACAGGTTTTTTACCAAGGAGGACATTGATAATTTCCATCTTATTTTTCATTTGGTAAAAGAACGGGGTATGACGCTAAAAGGCGCCCAGATGAAGCTGAAAGAAAATCGTGAAGATGTTCAGAATAATTTTGAGATAGTGAAATCGCTTCAGGACATTAAAAAGATGTTACTTGAGCTCAAAGAAAATATGATTTAATGCTGATTCTGCTTACAAAATCATAAGGGAAATGCCGGTTGTAAGGGAGGTAATTCAATGCATTGAGGATTTTGCACCATCTTTTTATCAGGAATCATATGACAATAGTGGTTTGCAGGTGGGTGATTTTCGACAGGAAGTCACAGGTGCTTTATTGTCGGTCGACGTTACCGAGGAAGTGGTGGACGAAGCTGTGAGTTCGGGATTAAACCTGATTATATCTCATCATCCGGTTATTTTTGGAGGACTCAAACGAATAACCGGAAATAATTATACAGAAAGGGTTATTAGCAAGGCAATTAAAAATGATATTTCTATTTATTCCTGTCATACCAATATAGATAATGTTTCTTCGGGTGTAAGCTTTAGAATGGCTGATAAACTTGGACTTATCAGGGTAATGGTGTTAAAACCTCTGACAGGAATGTTATGTAAACTGGTCACTTTTGTACCGGTAGAGCACGCCGAAAAAGTCAGACAGGCCATTTTTGATGCAGGAGCAGGACATATCGGCCTTTATGATTGTTGCAGTTTTAATATATCCGGGGAAGGAACGTTCAGAGCTTCCGAAGAGGCCAATCCATTTGTCGGAGAAAAAGGGCAAGTACATCATGAGCCGGAAATCCGCATAGAAACAATTTTTCCTAAACATCTCGAAAGTAAAATACTATCTTCCATGATTAAAGCTCATCCTTACGAGGAAGTAGCTTATGATATATATCCGTTGGCAAACCGGTTTAATAATGTGGGGGCAGGTGCAGTCGGTTACTTTGAACATCCGATGGACGAGACCGGATTTTTAAAATTATTAAAGGAAAGATTTGATGTACCGGTTATTCGGCACACAAAACTTCTTAGCCGAAAAATATCTTGTGTAGCACTGTGCGGAGGAAGCGGTAGCTCCTTCCTGTCCGATGCCCGAAAAGCCGGAGCCGATGTATTTGTGACCGGAGATTTTAAATATCATCAATTTTTTGATGCTGAGAACCGCATTCTGATTGCTGATATTGGGCATTTTGAGAGTGAACAATTTACACTTGAAATTTTTTATGATCTACTTATTAAAAATTTCTCTAATTTTGCACTTCGTTTTACAAAAGTAAAAACCAATCCTATAAATTATTTCTGAGATATGACATCGGAGAAAACAAAAGCAACAGACGTAGAATATTCAATCGAAGATAAGCTTAATGCTTTATATCAACTTCAAAAGGTACATTCCGGAATTGACAAAATAAAGATACTTCGTGGTGAGCTCCCCCTTGAAGTGCAGGATTTGGAGGACGAGATTGCGGGTCTAGAGACCCGTATCCAAAACTATCAGGATGAAATTAAAAATCTGGATACAGCTGTTCACAACAAGAAAAGCGAGATTGTTTCGGCTAATGAGCTTATAAAGAAATATACCGAACAGCAAAATAACGTTCGTAATAATCGTGAATTTGATTCTCTTTCAAAAGAAATAGAATTTCAAAAGCTTGAAATAGAACTTTGCGAAAAGCGTATCAGGGAATTTACAGCCCAATCGAATGAAAAGCGCACCGCCATTGACCAGGCTCGTAAAACCCTGGAAGAACGCACGCAGGATTTGAATAACAAGAAAAAAGAATTGCAGGAGATTATTGGTGATACTCAGAAGGAAGAAGAAGCTTTAATTAATAAGGCTCATGATATCGAGAAGATGATCGAGTCCCGTTTATTGAATGCATACAAACGTATCCGCAGTAATGCCAGGAATGGATTGGCGGTTGTTACTGTAGAACGTGATGCTTGCGGAGGCTGTTTTAATAAAATTCCACCACAGCGTCAGCTTGATATCAAAAGCCGGAAAAAGATTATCGTTTGCGAATATTGCGGACGAATTTTGGTAGATGATATTGATGCCGGAAATTAAATTTCGGATAAATAAATAATTCATAGTTAAATAAAACCGGTTAATCGCCGGTTTTTTTATTGTGATTTTTTACCTTTCACACATGGAATCAATATTTCTATCACTTGCTGATTGGCTGGAAAAACATTCATTACCTTGCTTCTACAAGCATTATTTAGGTATGGATTGCCCCGGCTGCGGAGCCCAAAGAGCTTTTATCGAATTATTAAGAGGACATGTATGGCAAAGCGTTAAAATGTATCCTGCCTTAATACCTATTTTATTTATGCTCTTTTATTTGGCACTGCATCTTAAGTTTAAATTCAGAAACGGGGCCAGAAATATAAAGATATTATTTATAGTATGTTCTATCATCGTGGTTTTTAACTATATTTATAAACTATTCTAAATTAAATAAAGAACAATATGGAAACATTAGACTCACCTCAAAACTTAAATCCTTCGTTACAAATTCCGCTACCAAATTCGACTGCCGTCCTGGTGTTGGGAATTTTATCCATTGTATTTTGCTGGTGCTTTGGCGTTATTGGCTTAACCCTAGGGATCATTGCGCTGGTCTTGGCCAAAAATGCGAATAAAGTATATATTGAGGCGCCAGATAAGTTTACAATTTCATCTTACAAGAATATGAATGCCGGTAAGATTTGTGCAATTATAGGCACTTCCTTGTCTGGTATTTATATTATATCAGTTATTATCAGATTATTGTTTTTTGGTGCTCTGGTTGGTGGTCTGTTTTCTACCATGCCCTGGCATACCTTTAAATAATTTTAAAATTACATATGAAAGAGGCTGTGTAAAAAGTCTAAGATGCGGCGTAATCTGGTCCCGATAATTATAGGGAACGCCGAGCGTACTGCTCTGTACTACAAATCGGAGCGCTGAGCGTAGTCTCCAGACTACGCTTAATTTTTTACTTTTTATACAGCCTCTTTTTTTATTTATTTTTTGAATGCTTACCACAGAGAAACGGATCAAAGCATTGATCGATTTGGGCCAGCTACTTTTGGAGTATAGCACAATAAATGAGGCTGCTTCCACCCAATTCGATTTATTGGTAAAGACGCAACATACGTATAATTCGTGGCTTATTGAACCTTTTGTTTTAAAAGCTGCAAAGCAATGGGGGATGCGTCTGTCATCTAATTCGTTACATGAATTAATTAGCCGGTACCCGGCGTTAAAAAAAAACCGAACCGTAATGAATGTGGTTGTCATTTCCGAAGAAAATATACCTTTTGCGGGAATGCAAGATTTAATCATGGTGCTGCTGGCAGGACATCATTTTTTTGCGAAGAATGCGGATCATCGCAACAATCTTCTTCAATTCATTACCGACCTGCTAATTTCAATTGAATCGGAATTTTCGGAGTATATTCATTGGAACAATGTTCCAAAAGAAGCCGACGCTTATTTGGTGCATGCGAGGCCGGAAAATGAAGCAACTTTTGCATCTTATTTTGGGACGAGAAACAGTCTGATCCGTGGCAAGCGAATTTCTGTTGGTATTGTTTCACCGGATGACAATGCTGCTGTTTTTAAACAATTTGGAGAGGATATTTTTACATTCTGGGGATTGAGTCCTTTTTGCGTCCGTAAAATATTTATTCCCGCAAAATTTCCGTTCAACTTGTTTTTTGAGTCTATTGATGAGTTTGCTTATCTGTATCAGCATAACAGGTATGCAAACAATTATGATTATCATAAATCGGTTTTTATGATGGATCGTATCCCTTTTTATGACAACGGCTTCCTGATCCTTCGCGAATCGTCTGAACTTCATGTCCCTCCCGGTTGTCTTTATTACGAGTTTTATGATACCATCGATGATGTCATATCAAAAACAAAAACATCAGCATCGGAGATTCAACAGGTAATAACCAATCTTTCTGAATTCTCTATGGCTGTAAAACCGGGAGATGCTCACAATTATAAATTATGGGAGTATGCCGACCATAAAGACACATTGGGATTTCTGCTGTAACAATGAAAAAAAAACACCTTATTGTACTTGTAGGTCCAACGG
>DATBXH010000077.1:0-3550 GCA_036514375.1 Bacteroidales bacterium
TAGAACACACAAACAGTGTTATTTATTTAAATGATGATGACGTAGCTGTAATTAAACGAGGTGAACTTTCATTAAAAACTGTCCGGAACGACGAGCAAACACCTATTATTCATAAATTGAACCTCGAAATCGGAGAAATTGAAAAGAACGGGTTCGACCATTTCATGCTCAAGGAAATTTTTGAACAACCACGTTCAATTCTTGATACATTCCGTGGAAGAGTGACCGCTGATCATTCCGAAATACACCTCGGTGGTTTGTATGAGGTTATACCACGCTTAGTGCAAGCCAAACGAATCATCATCATAGGTTGCGGAACCTCATGGCATGCTGGTTTGGTTGGCGAATATATGCTTGAAGAATTTGCCCGCATTCCTGTAGAAGTGGAATATGCTTCGGAATTCCGGTATCGTAACCCTGTTATTTACAAGGATGATGTGGTAATTGCTATCAGTCAGAGTGGCGAAACAGCTGATACGTTGGCTGCCATTAAACAGGCTAAAGAGGCAGGTGCCTTGGTTTTGGGAATTTGTAACGTAGTTGGATCGAGCATCCCTAGAGAGACACATGCAGGAGTTTATACACACGCAGGACCCGAAATCGGTGTTGCTTCTACCAAAGCTTTTACCGCTCAGGTTACAGTCCTCACTATGATGGCTATTTCTCTAGGTATGACCAGGGGTATTATTACAAAAGAACAAGGGCATCATTTAATAGAAGAGTTAATCGCTATTCCGGATAAAATTCAAAAAACGCTGGATAACGATGATAAATACAGACAAATTGCCTGTCTTTTTAAAGATGCCACTAATTTTCTGTATCTTGGACGAGGATATTTGTTCCCGGTTGCGCTTGAAGGCGCTTTGAAGCTTAAAGAAATATCTTATATTCATGCAGAAGGTTACCCGGCAGCTGAAATGAAACACGGTCCGATTGCCTTAATTGACAATAAAATGCCCGTGGTGGTAATTGCTACTCACGATCATTCTTACGAAAAAATTGTAAGCAATATTCAGGAAGTAAAAGCGAGGAAAGGAATCGTAATTGCAGTTGTTAACGAAGGCGATCAGATAATTGGTAAAATGGCCGATTATGTGCTTGAAGTTCCTGTAACTGATTTTGCAGTTGCACCATTAGTAACTATTGTTCCGCTTCAATTACTTTCGTACCACATTGCTGTAATGCGTGGCTGTAATGTGGATCAGCCCAGAAACCTGGCCAAATCAGTAACAGTAGAATAAACAATTATATAAGTAATAAAAAAGCCAGATTAGAAATCTGGCTTTTTTATTATCGTTTGACGTACTGATTTTCATAATACTTTTCGTATGCCCCTGATACAACATTGTTCAGCCATTCTTCACTAGCCAGGTACCAATCCACGGTTTTCGAAAGTCCTTCTTCAAATTGAAGAGAGGGTGCCCATCCTAATTCTCTCTGTAATTTGCTTGAGTCAATGGCATATCTCAAATCGTGTCCGGCACGATCCTTCACAAAAGTGATCAATTTCTCGGATGTTCCTGCAGGACGGACAAGTTTTGTATCCATAATTTTACACAGCAAATGGATTAAATCAATATTAGTCCACTCGTTATTGCCACCAATATTATACGTATCACCAATTTTTCCCTTGTGAAAAATGACATCAATAGCCCTAGCATGATCCACAACATAAAGCCAGTCGCGAATATTTTCGCCTTTCCCATAGATTGGAATCGGTTTGTTGTTCTTGATGTTATTGATAGATAACGGAATTAATTTTTCAGGAAACTGATTTGCCCCATAATTATTCGAACAATTGGAAACAACCACCGGCAGCTTATATGTGTGAAAGTAAGCCCTTACCAAATGATCGGAACTTGCTTTAGACGATGAATATGGACTTCTTGGATCATAGGCTGTGTCCTCGGTAAAAAAGCCTGTTTCACCTAAGGAGCCGTATACTTCGTCAGTTGAAATATGATAAAATTTCTTGCCTTCCATATTATCCTTCCAGGCTTCCCTGGCTGCATTCAAGAGTATCACAGTACCAACAATGTTGGTCTGTATAAATTCCATAGGATTGGCTATAGATCTGTCAACATGCGATTCGGCTGCCAAATGAATAACTCCATCAGGTTTATAGGTCTGAAAGACCTCCCGGATTGCCTCTGAATTGGTAATATCGGCTTTTACAAAAGTATAATTTGGAGCTCTGTCGATATCCTTCAGATTTTCCAGATTACCGGCATAGGTTAATTTGTCCAGGTTGATAATCTTATAGTCCGGATACTTGGTAACAAAGAGACGCACCACATGCGAGCCTATAAACCCGGCGCCTCCCGTAATAATAATTGTTTTCGACATGATGATTAATATGCTAATGAGTTAATTTGCTAAAATGCAAATTCTATTATCGACAATAATTTGTAACCTAAGAGTTTTGCTTTCGGTAATATTTCTCCCAATTCCACGCTGAGAGCAAGGTTTCCTCAAGGGTACTTATGGCTTTCCATCCTAACTCCTGGTTAGCAAAACGGGTGTCAGCCCATACCTGTTCCACATCACCGGAACGTCGGCCAACAATCTTATAATTCAATTTTACCCCGGTTACTTGTTGAAAAGCATTTACCATTTCAAGAACTGTAACTCCTCGTCCTGTCCCCAGGTTAAAAATTTCAAAATTCAGTTTGTTTTTGTTTTCCACCAGCCTTTTGATGGCAACCACATGAGCTTTTGCCAAATCCACCACATGGATATAGTCTCGTACACAGGAGCCGTCAGGAGTATTATAATCATTCCCATACACACTAAGCTGTTCACGAATACCAATTGCTGTTTGGGTAATAAAAGGAACCAAATTCTGTGGAACTCCTAACGGCAATTCACCAATCAATGCAGATGCATGAGCTCCTATGGGATTAAAATATCGTAAAGCAATGGCTTTTAGTTTAGGGTTCGCATGAATAGCATCCTGAATAAACTCTTCCGAAATCTGTTTCGTATTACCATACGGTGAATTCGCCTTTTTTATCGGAGCTTCTTCCGTTACCGGTAATTTATCAGGTTGGCCATAAACAGTGCACGATGAAGAGAACACAAGACCCACAGCAGGATTTTCGTTCATTGCATCGAGCAGGTTAAGTAACGATGTAAGATTATTCCGGTAATACATCAGAGGCTTTTGAACCGATTCACCAACTGCTTTATAAGCGGCAAAATGAATAATAGCATTGATATCGGAATGCTTTTTAAATAAACCCCTCGTTTTTTCCTGATCACACAAGTCAAATTCCTCAAAAGCAGGTCTGATTCCGGTAATCTTTTCGATTCCGGTAAGCATATCAATGGAAGAATTCGAAAGATTATCTACAATTACTACATCAAAACCTTCGTTAATTAATTCTACAACTGTATGTGAACCTATATAACCTGTTCCGCCAGTAACTAAAATTTTTTTCTTCGCCATGTTACAAACTCCAGTATGTCAACTTTTTAATTTTGTTCCTGTAAATTCCTTTTACGTCGACAAAAATACCATTTGTATTGCTTAATCCAACAAAATATTCTT
>DATBXH010000078.1:0-2365 GCA_036514375.1 Bacteroidales bacterium
TAGGTACCTTTTATTCTCAAGCGTTGTCAGGAAAACAACCTTGTCCTCGGCATAAAAGTAGGCTATTTCATCGATGGATAAGGGTAACAGGGTATCGCCTTTATTCACCAGGAATCTCGATTTATATAAGGTCTGTGCCTGAAGGGAGCGAACCATGCGAAGTAAATCCTTATTTGCATTACCTTGAGAATAAAACTCCCTGATTTTTTTGAATTTACCGAGAGCATTGCCGAGCTTTTCCATATGAATGGGTTTCAGCAAATAATCGATGCTGTTGAGTTCAAATGCCCGAATGGCATACTCGTCGTATGCCGTTGTAAAAATGACCGGTATATTGATTTCCACCTGGTCAAAGATCAGGAAACTCTTTCCATCGGCAAGCTGAATATCAAGGAAAATAAGATCGTAGCCGGGACTTGTTTGCAGATGTTTTACTGCGCCTTCAATGGTATCGATAGGCCCATGCATCTCCATATCCGGCTCAAGTTCCTTAAGCAGCTTTACCAGGCGTTTGGCGGCCAGGTCCTCATCTTCAATAATCAGTGCTTTCATAATGAATATTCAACCAAAGGTAAGGAAACTCTGAAAATACCATTCTCCTCACTAATTTTCACTTCTTTACCCGAAAGGAATAAATACCGGTTACGGATGTTGTTTAACCCAATGCCGGTAGAGTTTTCAATTTCCTGCTTCCGGTTAATTTTGTTTTCAACAACAAGGTACGACTTCTCTTCAATATAAACCCTGATGTCCAATACATTATCCTTGGATATCACGTTATGCTTGATGGCATTCTCGAGCAACATTTGCAGAGCAAGAGGCGGAATGGCGTAATGGTAATATGCTTCGGGCACATCCATCGAAATTTTAAGCTTTTCTCCAAAGCGGCCTTTTTGAATAATAAGGTATTGATTGGTAATCGTAAGTTCGTCGCGCAACATAACAACCTCTTTGTCGCGGGTTTGTAATACATATCGCAAAAAATCCGAAAGACTTTCCACATATTTCACCGCATCCGGGTTGCACTCCACCATGGTAAGTAATGTATTCAGACTGTTGAACACAAAATGAGGGTTTACCTGGGTTTTAAGCGTTTCATACTGAGCCTGAAGGTTCTCCTTCTCAAGCTTTTCAGCTTTAAGCATATTAGCCTTCCAACTGATAAAAAAATAATAAGACGAATGAACAGCAGTAATAAACAAGGTTATAAGCACAGCAATAACGATGGAAATTATCTTCATGGCCCGATCGATACTATAATGATAGATGCGCTCAACTACGGCAAGTTCAATCAAAACAATAATCGTGGAATAAATTATTAATGAGATTGATAATAAACTTAATAGCCGGACCGGATGAACAAAGACATTTATTTTCCTGGTAAAAAGCATCGAAATATAACCACTTCCAAACCATGTGACCAGGGTTGAGACAATGCATGATGCAACCATATACCAAAAAGCGAGATTCTTAAGGTTAAGTGCATTATAAATAACGATAAAAAGAATTGTAATCAGCAAAGTACCCGAAATCAGAATAAAGGCATAGCTTCTTGGCCACCTCTTCACGAATCCTACTCTCTCCAGCATATAATAATCTCACTAAAAATTAATACGATACAAGACCATTGGGAAAAAGCCCATCTGATAAAGTGTTCTCTCTTCGTTTTTCCTTACATTGTATTGCATACCAAGGAAATTCTTGTGATTTGTTACATTCTCAACATAAAACTGCCATTCCTGCGAAACCTTGCGCCCGTTTAACCTGTAACCTATTTTCACATCTATTTTCAGAAAGTTAGGGAATTGTTTGCTAAATGCAAGATTATCGAACAGGACTTCTTCGCCTTTAATGCGCGAAGCGACAGTATCAATTGGAGTGTAACGGATTCCGCCGGCATAAGTAACTTTAAAGTCCAGGGCCAGTGCTTTTCTGTCGCCCAGCTTAAATTCCTTTCCTGCAAGGCAATTTATTACAAAATGACCGTTAAATGCAGTATTTCGTTCAATCCCATCGCTGCCTTTGTATTTCGAGTCGAATAGCGAAGCCGTGACCAGATAGTAATAATTCCTGCTGAAAAACTTTTCCAGGGTTAATTCCAACCCATAATTACGGCCTGTACCCTTATTTACCAAACTATCTGTAGTATTTGGCCCCCAGTAAGCACCGGTATTTAAAAGACTGGTGGAACTTGGACGCTGTTCAACAGGCACATCAAACAGATACTGGTAGTACGTTTCCAGCTTTAAACGCAAATCCCTGGTGACGCTCAAATCGTAGCCCAAAACAAACTGGTTCGACTTCGTCAGACCCATATTCCTGTTCGTTTGAACGTAGGAATTATCAGGCATTCTCGTAAGATAAT
>DATBXH010000079.1:0-3522 GCA_036514375.1 Bacteroidales bacterium
CAAGCCTGGATAAAATATGAAAAACTTTTCTTTTTTGTGTTCCTTTAAAGAAAAGATGTTCAATAAAATGAGCTATTCCGTGTTCATGTTCGAGTTCATCCCGCGAACCAGTATTAATAAAGAATCCACAATGCGCGACCTGTGAGGCTACCCTATGATGAATAAGTTTTATTCCATTGGATAAAACATATGTTTCAAATTCCATGCTTAACAAATTGACCTACAAATGTAACAAAGAAAAGGATTTGAGCGCCATTTTTAAATTTCGATTTTTTTTCATTAAAAATTTGAATTCGTTTTTTTATCTAAATTTTTTATTTAGTTTTGCACCGCAATTGACGAGGTACCATAGCTCAGATGGTAGAGCAACGGACTGAAAATCCGTGTGTCCGTGGTTCGATTCCACGTGGTACCACAACAAAAAAGCCGGAATAAAGCCGGCTTTTTTGTTTTATTTACCTTACTATCAATACTTAACTCATCTTACCCATTTTAAAGCTGCTTCGTAATTTGGCTCTTGAGTAATCTCAGGAACTTGTTCAGAGTAAGCCACGCTACCATTACTGTCTATCACAACAACAGCTCTGGAGAATAATCCCGCCATCGGCCCATCCTGAATTTTAATTCCGTATGCCTTACTAAAGCTATCCTCCCTCAGTTCCGATAAAGGCACTACATTCTTTAATCCTTCCGTACTACAAAATCTGTTGTGGGCGAAAGGAAGATCCCGTGAAATACACAATACGACCGTATTAGATAATTTGTCAGCTTCCGCATTAAATTTCCTGACAGAAGTTGCACAAACACTAGTATCCAAACTGGGAAAAATATTTAGAACAATCTTTTTCCCAGCAAAGTCTTTCAGTGAAACATCCGACAAATCTGTTTTCGTAAGCTTAAAATCAGGTGCTTTTACCCCCTTGGCAGGCAAATTTCCTGCGGTTTGAACCGGACTTCCCTTTAATGTAATTTTAGCCATAATTTCGGTTTAAGATTAATTTAATTCATCATTACAAAACAAATCTTAAACAATAAGGCTAAAAAAAAGTTCGCTATTTCTCTATATAAAAATAAGAGGTTGATTCATTAACTGTATCATAGGTATATGCTTGTTTCTGAGGAGAATTTATAAGAAAAAAGGAGATCATAGCAAAATCACCGACACAGCAGGTCGAATGAAAAAAAATGATGTAAACAGACAATAATTTTGTTAAAAAAGAACCTGTAACAAACACTGGGAATAACAATGAGGTAATAACTATAAATGGCATCAACGCAAGAAAATAAAACTGTTTTTTATCCAAAACAAATCTATCGCATGTTACATAAAATATCATTTCGTGTAAATTTGCACCGAATTTGAGCCTTGATGCTCCCATGATTTTAAAAACAATACCATGCAACATCTCATGAATTGGTATCAACAAAACGATTGAGACAATAGTTGTTACGAATATATAGAAAGCCAGACGAAGCCATCCCATGTAATATTCCAATCCATTGGCAATCAATAACCCAACAAAAATAATCAATACGACCAGATTGAACAGATAGAAACCATACATCAAAAGGTTTCTGGGCTTCAGGTAAGGAATAATAAAAGGGAGCATTTCCTTGTAACAGATCTTTTCAACCAGCCTGTAATCTCCGGATTCATTCAAATCTTTTATGGATGGATTCATACAGAAATATATTAAAAGGAGTTTCCCGGCAAATATTCCGGAAAAATTCTATCCATTGAACGAAACAAATTTTTTCTTGTATGTTTATTCATCTCACTCATATTGTTTATCAGGGTTCGGACTTCCGAACGTTTCGTATCGTCACCATAAGGGCATAATCCTTTTAATCTTGGATATTGTCTGACCCTAGCCACCATCATCATTTCTTCATTCGTAAGTTCAATCAATGGTCTTATTAAAGACATACGGCCTTCAAACATCTTTAAACTGGCAGGCATTGAACTTATGGACCCATGATAAATCATGTTCATGAGTAATGTCTCAAGCGCATCGTCCATATGATGCCCAAGCGCAAGTTTATTACAGTTCAATTCTTTTGTTAACTCAAAAATTCGTTTTCGCCGATGCCAGGAACAGACAAAACATGGAGTTTTCTTTGTATCGGCAGATAAATTGACCGAAATCTCCTCAAAATAATAAGGTACAGATAAACGTGCGCATAAACTTTCCAGATATTCCTTATCTATTTTATAACCAATCTCTTTTATATGAATGTGACAAGCCTTTAGACTTACCTCAAATGGTAAATGTCGGATCCTGTCTGCCAGAGATTCTAAAAGAAAAAGAGAATCTTTACCGCCGGATACCCCAACCATTATGGTATCCCCATCATTAATCAATGCATATTTTTTAAGGGTATACCCCACCTTTTTACAAAGCTTATCAAAAAACCGGGTATCAAAATCTTCAGTTAATTCTATTTTATCAAACAACATGTAACGAAATTATTATCAGAACTTAAATAATAAGTTAATAAATTTTATGAAATATTTTTTACAATTCTCGCAAAGAAAAAACAAATATAATTTTTGAATTTCGCAAATCCGATTAATTTTGAGGGTCAAATTTTTAAAGGAGAGAGTATGTCAAGAGAAGAAACGTTGGAGGAAATGGTAGCACGTCGCAATAAGCGGCTCTTAAGCTTCTTCACCATGCACGGGTATAACGTTCGTCTTGTTGGCGACGAGCAGAAACCTGCCGTTATACTCAATGAAGCTGTCGTATTATCGTGTTATGTGAAAAATTTCGACCTTCACTTTACTAAAGAGCCTTTTAGTGATGAGATCGTCAAAAGTTTTAAGCTCAAACACGAGCCCGATGTAACCAAACACGAACTTCAGGAGGCTATTGACTTATGCGTCCACCGCCCAGTGTACAAAATTAAGCTGGTGGGGTCCGATTTGTTTCTGGTTGGCTACAACTACCTTAACAGCGAAGATGCAGTTGGTAGGTATCCGGTTTTTGCAAGACACAAACCAAAGGTTTATTTCGACAAGGAGTATGCCGTAAAATTGGTTGAGAGCCTGAGCAATGACGGGTACAAATTAAAAATTGAATAGCGGTCTTTGAAGCTTAGGACCAGCTACCCCAATTAACCTACTAGTTGGGTTGGAGGATATTTTTTAAGGTGCGAAATGCACCTTTTTTTTTCTAATTTTTTCTCCTGCAGTTTTTAAAAATTAATACGGAACTTTACCCACCATTTAACCGTATACAGATTACCAATTAACGTCTCAACCTAAATCCTTTGTTATGAAAAAGATATACCATCTTTTTTACTACCATTCGTGGTATTGCTTTAACTTTTTGTTAATCCTTATTGGATGCCTGATTTTTAACCTTTCGGTTTTTGGCCAGCAAGGGCAGATAATCCTTACCGATCAGACACAAAAAGACTTTTTGAAGGCTTATAAATCTGTCTTTGACCTTTCTGATCAGGACTATCGGGGTACCAGCACTACCATGGACAAAGTTATGTTTCCGCAGTATGGAGAATTCT
>DATBXH010000080.1:0-2898 GCA_036514375.1 Bacteroidales bacterium
GAGAATATCTACGATTGGAAAGGTTTCGAGAGGTTGTTTGCCGAACTTGGAGTGAATGTCATTAATGAGCGTCTTGTCAATGCCAGGATAGGCGCCCCATTGATCGGGTTCCCGGCAGCATTCTGTCGAGTAATTACCGCCGGTAAGCACGTATTTGATCCTGTGCTGCCGGGCGAATTTGTAGAGCATGGAAAAGAATGCCGTATCCTGAGGGATGTCCTGATCTGGTATCTGCGATTTGAAAAAGGCGACCTGAAGGTCCTTCATCTCTTCCCAATTGATCACCTCGGTGTACAAGTCCAGCCCAAGGCCGTCAACCAGTTTTTCGATGTTTCCCACGGCCTGGTCGGTGTTCCAGCCAGCATCTACATGAAAAAGCAAGGGACGAAGTCCCATTTTTTCCTTGGCAATATAGGTAGCATACGAGCTGTCAAGACCACCGCTGATTCCGATAATACAGTCAAAATCCTTTCCTTTTCCTTCAGCTTTGATCTTATCGGCAACTGCAAGCAACTCTTTTTCGCCACGTTCATCAGTATGCCAGTTCGGAACAATATTGTTATAAAAATTATTACAGTATTCACACCATCCATTTTCGTCAAAAATAATACTTGAATCGGACGTATCCATTATACAATTATTACACAGCTGATATGGTCTTAAACTCATAAAATCTCCGTTTAATTTTGCTCTAAATTTCACTGCAATAATAATTTTATTCCATTTTTCAAAGAAGTATTTGGAAGCCACCTAAGTAAAGTTTGTGCTTTCCTTATATCAGCTACAGTATCCATAACCTCATCTCTTCGTCTTTCTAACGCTGAGTAAACAGGTAAAGAAGTACCTTTTATTTCTTGAATTATTCTTATAATTTCTTCAACAGAGTAGCTAACGCCTGACCCTATGTTAATAATATCAAACTTATTAGTAATGGTTAATGACTTAATTATAGCGTTGGCAAGATCGCTTACGTAAATATAGTCTCTTTTGGGTTCCAAGTCCTTAACTGTAATTGCTGTAGATTGATTAACTTGTCGGATTATTTGTGGTATTAGAAAATTATTAGACTGCCCCGGGCCGTACACATTGAAGGGACGCAAAATGGTAACTCCAATGCCATAAGCTTCGGAAAAATAACAGCAGGCATCCTCTGCCAGTTTCTTCGAAAAAGCATATGGGTTGTTAGCAATTACTGGAGCGGTTTCAGGAATTGGTAACTCCGAAGGGTTCCCGTAAAGATAAGAACTGACATATATCAAGCGTGCTTTATGGGTACTACAGTAATTCAATGCCTGAACAGTGCCAAGAAGATTGCACCTTACATATTGAGTAGGATTGCTCCAACTATCTGGAACAAAAGATTTTCCAGCTAAGTGTATGACCAACTCAGCCGAGGTAAAGTTATTCCACGTGGACTCATCTGCTACATCACCGTTACAACTGTTTACCTCAATAACGTCATAGCCGGCTCCTCTCAATTGTGGGACGAGATGTTTCCCAATGAAGCCGGAAGCTCCTGTTACGAGAATTTTAGTCATAAACTTCCTCTATCTTCAAGCGTTCTGTTGAACATCAAGTCGATTTTAGGTTTGGTTTGGATACTGCGATGATATTGTGCAGCGACGAATTGTAGGCTGATATCCGATGCTTTCGTCCGGCAGTCCTTACGTTATTAAGGGCGACAGGCAACATGTCCTGAGGAGTTACCAAGATTTGCTCTAAGGTGTGCTTGATGGAGTCGGGTGATTTTTCTTGGATCTGATATCCGTTGATCTCATTTGTAAAAATGTCTAGTATGCCACTTTGTCCGGTGGTTAGCACTACGCAACCGGCAGCGTAAGCCTCCAGTATGGAGATCGGCTGCCCTTCTAGAAAGGCAGTAGGGAGGCAAAAGATATGCGACTCGGCGAAGAGCTTCCTCTTCATCTCGTCATCTACTGCACCGTGATACCTTATTCCCGAATGTCCCTTGAGTTTTTGCAAAAATAATTGCTTTTGAGATTCTGACTCGAACCGCCCCGCAAAGTCTATAGTCACCTGCGACTTGTGAATTTCGTCTAGAGTAAGGTATGCTTCTAGCAGTTCGTTGTAGCCTTTTTTTTCGATGAAGTTGCTGAGGTAGAGTATTCGCAAAGGCATGAGGTTTAAGAATTTGGTCTTGACATGCTCCTCGGATACGAACATGCCGTCAGGCGCAAAGTTAGGTACGATGTGGATTTTTGGCCTGTCTACGAAAGAAAATATCTCTAGATGTGATTCACCCGAGATGATGATGCCTCCGAGTCTCTTGATAAAAAACTTGTTCACAAAATACAGCGCCTTATGGCGATCCCAGAGCAGCTTCTTGATACTTCCTCCATGGAGATGGATATACATTTTTGATAATTTGTTGAAGCAGAGCAGATAAATCAAAATATCTTTCAAGTTACCGGCGAGGGATTCAGAAATGGTGAGATAGATCGAACTGGCATCCTTTTTATTGAACCAGACGTCCTTTAAAATTTTAATAATCTCTATTATTCGTCCAAAACTATCCACCCCTTCGACAAAGCTTTTCTTACTTAGATTAATTGCTTTTACATCATAATCAAGTTCAAGTGCATCATAAAAAGCTTTAGATACCAAGGAGTGTCCGTTAATCGGAGGAGGTAATGGAGCTATATAAACTATCTTCACATTGATACCTTTCATATTTAATCTATGGGCTCATTCTTAGTCAAAATCTATGGTTCCTAAATTTTAACCACCCGAAGACTGACAACCCGGGAAATATTTCGCATGAACTCTTTTGGAGTAAATAATCGTCTCAGCTTCAGGCGCACAATATTAGGAATGTTTAAATTATACTCACCATTTTCTATGATGACCCTGTACTGCGGAATTGTGATTTCATTGTTA
>DATBXH010000081.1:0-5737 GCA_036514375.1 Bacteroidales bacterium
AATTTGGATACATTCTGAAAATCCTTATGGTCCGGAACCGATTTGGCTACATATTCCGTTTCCGGTAAAGGCTCACCATCAAGGGCAGTCACTAATCCGACTTTGCCTGCAGGAACGATGGTAGCGTCGGCTATCTGTACATGAAACAAATCGCGGTTAATACGGTAGGTACCTGGTAACAGGATTTCCGATTGAGGTCCCTTCTGACCTCCATTCGCAAGAAATTTTTCACCGTCTTCGAAATTGGAATGTCCGTCTACCTTTATACCAAGCAACCGTCCGGTAGTAATGGGACCACCGTCCATGGCAGTAACCACTCCGATTTGCCCGGAATCAATAACTACTGCACCTACATTCCGGACCTTAAATAATGCAGGATTGATACGATAGGTTCCCGGAGGTAGGATTTCGATCTGAGGACCTTTTTCACCGCCATTCTTCAGAAAAGCTTCGGCATCCTGAAATGAATTGTGATTGGGAGCCACTTTGGCAAAGATTTTCCCGGCAGGAATGGAATTGCCGTCAATCGACTCAATTAAGCCGACTTCCTGCTCACCAATAACTGTAAATTGCATTTTTCGTGCTTTGTAAAGAAACGGTATCAAAAGGTGCATACCAGGTCCAAGTGTTCTGGCTTGAACACCGATTTCGTTAGCCATGGCAATAACACGACCACGAGGCATTCCTTTACCAAACCATCGCCGCTCCAAAACGGCAATTTCACGTCCCCCAACCACAATGATGGAATTAAAGAGGACAATCAGCAAGAACAGTACGATTGCGATTACGCCCAGATTCTGGGCAAAAAGAGAGGAGATCATAAAATGATTATTTAATAGATAAGAATTTTGGTTAACTGCAACAAACATAGCGATTAGTTATCAGACTACAATTCGGAATTGCTTAAAAATTTTAGGGAATGGTTTCTAAATCGCCAATTTCTCCAAGTTTTTTATCAAATATTTCCAGACGGAGTTTTCGGCTAAAGTTATCTTTATCTGAGTTTAGTTAACAATACCTTGGAACAATTATAATAGTAGCAATAATTGTTTTCTCACAATCCTGGCAGGTGTTCAATAACTGTCAGGATTGTTTTTTAGGACAGCATGATAAAAGCTTAAAATCAGAAACGCCTTCCGTATACATTCGGAAGGCGTTTCCTTTTCTTATGATTTTACTTGTTCTTACATCTTTTTCGTTAATAACCAAACAGCATCCGGTCCTTTAGCAGCTTTAATCTTGTCGAGCCGGGTAATGGCCTCGGTTTTTTCTTTAAATTCGCCAAGCGACACCCGGTATAAATCCTGGTCGAATTGAAGAACTTCAGGTGTATAGCCTTCCTTTTTAAGTTGTTTTGCCAGAACAGAAGCGCGTTCAAATGTTTTGAAACTTCCGGCAATGATATAATAAGCAATATTTTCGTTCAATTGATGTGTGCTTGAATCGCTTTTTATGGCCAAAGCTTTTTTCTTGTCTGTAGATTCATCCACAACCTTTTCCAGGTTACTTTCTTTAGCAGTATCCTTTTTTGCAACCGCCGGTACGTTGGTTTTTTGAGTTACCTGTGTAACAGAAGAACTTTTAAAGATATTCTTTAATTTTCCTGCAATGCCTGGAAAATAAAAATAAGCACCAACGCCTCCACCAATCACCACGACAATTGCCAGAAAAAGAAAAACGTAAGTGTAACTTCTCCGGCGCGGCGGACTTTGAACGGGTTCGGTATGTTTCGACGCAGCTTTATGTTCAACAGGTTTATAATCCACCTTTGATAATCCAAATGAATTAGTCAGATAGTTTAAACCTTGTTCAGGATCAAACCTGATGATATCGTCTTTTTTGGAGAAGTAACCAATCCCATCCAAAAGTACTGTTTCTCCTGTGTTCAGCTTTTTATAAAGCAGTTGTACTTGTGAGGAAATAAATTTTTCAGCTTCCGTTTTATCTATAGCTTTCTGATCAGCTATATGATTAACCAGTAAATCATCCGAATTTACGGCTTTTGAACTGAAGATAAGCGTTTTAGATGGAGGAGAAATGGTACCTCCTGTGCTATCTATTTCAGCTGATTTATAAATGGTTTGGAGTTCTCCCAAACCAGGGATAATTACTTTATGATGGTTATAAAGCAAATTTTTGATGTAAATAGCTAATTCCAAGATGAAATGTTTTTCACAAATGTATAAAAAATAGAATTCCAATGATAAACCAATTTTGAACAATTTCAATAAGTTGCCCATTCTATCGGGATTTGCGCTCTGGCTGTTTTATTAAAAAAATGTAGTTTCTACAATTTTATTATCTTCGTATTCTTATTTGAAACATGTTTTGAATGAAAGAAATACGCATGGTCGACTTAAAAAGTCAGTACCAGAAAATAAAACCCGAAATTGACTCTGCTATTGCCAACGTTATTGATAATACGGAATTTATAAATGGCTCGCAGGTTAAAGTATTTCAACAGCAGCTTGAAAATTATTTGAGTGTAAAACATGTCATTCCTTGTGGGAATGGAACCGACGCTCTTCAAATTGCTTTGATGACACTTGGACTTAAACCCGGTGATGAGGTAATTACAGCTGATTTTACATTTGCTGCCACACTTGAGGTTATTGCCTTGCTTGGACTAAAGCCTGTTATCGTTGACGTAAGTCCATCTACGTTTAACATTTCCGCAGAGGGTGTTCGAAAGGCTTTAACACACCGCACCAAAGCTATTATTCCTGTGCATCTCTTTGGTCAATGTTGCGATATGGACGCCATCATGAAGATTGCAAAAGAGAATAGCTTAGTAGTGATTGAGGATTGCGCCCAGGCCATGGGTTCGAAAATTAAGTTTGAAGGTGATTATAAACACGCAGGGACTATCGGAGATATGGGCTGCACTTCTTTCTTCCCTTCAAAAAATTTGGGATGTTATGGCGATGGTGGTGCCATCATGACAAATGATGATGCACTGGCTCAAATGTGTCGCGCTCTTGCTAATCATGGAATGAAAGTTCGCTATCATTATGATTTTATTGGAGTTAATTCCAGGTTAGATACCATTCAGGCTGCCATTTTGTGTGAGAAGCTTAAACATCTCGATGAATATAATCAGGCGCGTCAGTCAGCAGCGTCTTTTTACGATAATGCATTTAAGGATAGTAAAAAAATACAGGTTCCATTTCGAAATCCAAGATCTACACATATATTCCATCAATATACATTGGTTTTAGACGGTGTTAATCGTGATGGTTTAAAGGAATATTTGCAATCGAAGGGAATTCCTGCAATGGTTTATTACCCAATCCCTTTACATTCACAGAAAGCTTATCAATACCTGGGATATAAAGACGGTGATTTTCCGGTTACTGAAATGTTGTGCAAATCTGTTATATCTTTGCCGATGCATACCGAATTAGACAGGGAACAACTGGAATATATCACCAAATCAGTTTTAGAATTCGTCTCATAATGGAACCGGAATATTTTGTACACCCTTCCTCATATGTGGATGAGGGTTGTAAGATTGGGAAAGGCACAAAAATATGGCATTTTAGTCATATCATGGCTAATTGTATTATTGGTGAAAATTGCAATATTGGCCAAAATGTTGTTGTTTCGCCTGATGTGGTATTAGGAAATAATGTAAGGGTTCAGAATAATGTGTCTGTTTATACAGGGGTTGTTTGTGAGGACGATGTTTTTTTGGGACCGTCAATGGTGTTTACAAACGTCATTAATCCTCGCAGTGCAATTAGCCGGAAGAGTGAGTATAAGAAGACTATTGTTCGAAAAGGAGCAACAATTGGAGCAAATGCCACTATTGTTTGTGGCATAACCTTGCATGAATATGCGTTTATTGGTGCAGGAGCTGTGGTAACCAAAGATGTAAGCCCTTACTCACTGATTGTTGGAAATCCTGGACGCCATATCGGTTGGATGAGTGAATATGGTCAGCGTCTGAATTTTGATACCAATGGAATAGCTGTCTGCCCGGAAAGTAAAGAGAAGTATATATTGGAAAATGGAATTGTAAGAAAAATAAATCATGGATAACAAATCAAAAAATTTTGCGCTTATTGGTGCTGCAGGATTTATAGCACCGAGGCATTTAAAAGCTATCAAAGAAACAAAAAACAATCTGGTAGCTGCTCTCGACAAATTCGATAGTGTAGGGATTATCGATAGTTTTTTCCCGAATGCAGATTTTTTTGTCGAATTTGAGCGTTTCGACCGTCATGTTGACAAGCTTCGCCGCGCCGGTACCAAGGTTGATTATGTTAGTATATGCTCGCCTAATTATTTGCACGATTCGCATATACGTTTTGCACTGCGTAATCAGGCTGATGCTATCTGCGAAAAACCGCTGGTATTAAACCCATGGAATATTGATGGTTTGGTCGAAATGGAGAAAGAGAGTGGTAAAAAGGTTTATAATATCCTGCAGTTACGGCTACATCAATCCATTATTGATTTAAAGGAAAAGATTGAAAAGGGGCCCAAGGACAAAATTTACGATATTGATCTTACCTATATCACCAGCCGTGGAAACTGGTACCATACCTCATGGAAAGGAGATGTTGCCAAATCCGGTGGTGTAGCAACGAACATCGGTGTTCATTTTTTCGATATGATTTCCTGGATTTTTGGAGCAGTTAAAGAAAACAAGGTAAATGTGTTAAATGCTGACAAAGCTGCCGGAATTATGGTTCTTGAGAGAGCCCGGGTTCGATGGTTTTTAAGTATCGATTATAAGGACATCCCTGAAGAAATAAAGGCTAAAGGTCAACGAACGTTCAGATCCATAACAGTCGATAACAGTGAGTTTGAATTTAGTGAAGGATTTACCGATTTGCATACAAAAACATATGAAGCTATTTTAGCAGGAAAGGGATTTGGTTTGCTGGAAGCTAAAAATGCTATTGAAACTGTTTATGCTATTCGTAATTCAGCACCGCTTGGTTTAAAAGGAGATTATCATCCATTCTGTAATAAGATTTAACATGTATAGTGAACTGATCTCCAAACAAAAAAAGTTAGCAGTTATTGGTCTTGGATATGTCGGGCTTCCTATCGCTTTGGAATTTGCCAGAAAAATTTCAGTGATTGGGTTTGATATTAAACAAGAACGCATAGATAAAATGCGGAATAAAATAGATCCCAGTGAAGAATTGGAGTCTTCAGCTTTTGATGGTTGTGATATTCATTTTACATCTGATATAGAAGATCTGAGAAAAGCCGGTTTTTATATTGTAGCGGTTCCAACTCCGATCAACAAACACAATTTGCCTGATTTGACACCTTTACTCAGTGCCACACAAACCGTCGGTAAGGTTTTGAAAAAAGGTGATTATGTGGTTTATGAATCTACTGTTTACCCTGCCTGCACAGAGGAAGATTGCGTTCCGCTTCTTGAGAGGCTTTCAGGATTGAAGTTTAAAGCCGATTTTAAAGTTGGATTCTCACCGGAACGTATTAATCCCGGTGACAAAGAACATACACTTACAAAGATTGTGAAGGTTGTCTCGGGTTGTGATCAGGAATCGCTTGATGCCATTGCTAAAACGTATGAACTTGTGGTTTCTGCCGGTGTTCATCGTGCGAGTTCAATCAAAGTTGCAGAAGCAGCTAAAATTATTGAAAATACACAACGCGATATCAACATTGCTTTCATGAATGAGCTTTCTCTCATATTTGACAAGCTCGATATCAATACATACGAAGTAATTGAAGCTGCCTCCACGAAGTGGAA
>DATBXH010000082.1:0-4025 GCA_036514375.1 Bacteroidales bacterium
CAGGCACGGTATCTTTTAGTATAATGGTTTTGCAGGTGGTTGCCTGGCAGCCGGAATTTGTTCCGATAGTCAAACAAACAGAAGCACTCACTAAGTTTTTATCAAAGGTGTGAACAAATACGGAGTCCGTACTTTGTGTGCTGTCGGACAATGCCCATCTTCGCCATGCTATGTTTCCATAGTTTTGCGATTGGTCAACAAAGCGGTATGTAATCGTGGTCGAGGAATCTGCTACCAAAGCATAGGCAAAATTAGCCTGGCAGGTGTCTGCAGCAGAAGGTATATAAACATATTTGCAGGTGGTACAGGAGTCTGTTTTGGTCCGAACAGTAAGACAAACATTATAGTATTGGTTACTTCCGGCATACGTATGAGATGGGTTTGATCCGCTTCCGTAACTACCGTCTCCAAAGTTCCAGATTTGGTATAACACAGTGTCTGCTCTTGAACTGTCCCTGAAGGCTACGGTTCTGTTTTGAACGCTATATGAAAAATCAGCAATACAGTTGGCCGAAGCACTATCCCTTACGCTGATTAATTTACAGAAAGAAGCCGTGCATCCTGTACCGGATCGGATAGTGAGACATACATAAGCATTAAATACATTAGAACTATACGTGTGTACCGGATTCCTCAGGTTCGATGATGTTCCGTCGCCAAAGTTCCAAAGCCACGATGCAATATAGGTATCTGCTTTCGACGAATCCTGAAAAGACACGGTACCGTTTTGACTAAAAGCATAAAAATTTGCAGTACATTTTTTTACTGCCGTATCTTTCAGAACAATAGTTTTGCATACTGACGCCTGACAACCGGATGTAGTTTTAATAGCCAGGCAGACGTTTGCTTGAATTAATGTGGTATCGAAAGTAAACGTAAAAGATGTATCCGTTTTGGTAATTCCACCGGGCAATGTCCAAAGCCTGGAGTTTACTGGACTGGTTGCATACGATTGATCGTAAAAGTTATAGGAATAACCAGACGATCCCGGAATTTGTGAATAAGAAAAATTAGCTACGCACGTATCAGCCGTTCTTACAATTATCTGTTTGCACTGAGCACAGGAATCGGTAGCTGTTTTTAAATGAAGACAGACATTTGCTTTATAAATTCCCGATGCATAAGTATGCACAGGATTTTTTAATGTTGAGTATGTTCCGTCTCCAAAATCCCAGGTTCGTCCCGTCACCGGATTCGAAACTACGGAAGTGTCGGTAAAATAAACCGTTCCATTTTGAGCATTGTAATAAAAATTTGAAAAGCAAGAACCGGAAGAATCTGTTGCGGCGTAATTGGTAGTTCCGTAACTGATGGCACCAAACATAAGAAAGAGGGCCATCCCTATAACACTAGTAATTTTTTTATTCATACGTGTTGAATTTAATTGATTTCAGTAATAGGAGTCAGCAAACACGAAAATCCCTTATCCCGATTTTAAAAAAAATACCGGATACCTATTTGAAGGCCTAATTTGAGATTGGTTGCGTACTGAAATACATTTTTTTGTCGGATAGGTAGTGCATCCCAGTTGGCAAAGGCCTGAGCGTAAACATGGATTTTTTCGTTCAGGTAATAATCGAATGCCGTAGCTCCCATAACGCCAATGTTTAACCATGCACCCGGTAGTTTTTTGCTTTCAACGGAAATAGCCGTATCGCCTATGTTGAGATAATATCCCCTGCTGTTTATGAAGTAATTAAATATCACGCCGCCTTTAAATTCCATGGTCAGATTTCTTTTTATCAACGGATAACCGATCAGTAAAGGAAGCGTAATATACCGGCATTGCACCTCCGATGAATAATGGTTTGTGCTGTTGGTTTCGACCCTCCGGTCCTGGGTGACGTAAACCCACGTCGTATCCATTCCCGTACCGACCGTATAATATTTGTCAATGGTATCCTTATATATTACAAATCCAGGTATTTGTTCCCTGTAGTTAAGGTTGTACGTATTTGTTGTAATGCCAAGGCCAGTTTCAATCAGCAGGTTTTCTTTCAGGTACAAAAAGTTTAAAGCGATGTTCCGGCTGTTTTTTCCACTATAGGACGATTTCAATGTTGCTTCAAAATCTTTTCCCTGACCAGTGGTTTTAAAAGTCGGGAACAACGAGGCTATCGAAGAAGATATACCCACAACATACGCTTTTTTCCTGGGACGGTAATCGGTAATCGGTTTAATTATTTTCCGGATCACTTCAATCGTGTCATAAACCTTCACCGTATCTTTCACCTGTATCTTTACATAATCGGTTAAGGTGGTTACCACCGTATCATGGGTAATCAGGGAATAAATGATGGTGTCGGTAAACGAAGGATGAGATTTTTCGGAAATACTTCTGGGAACATTTACAGGTTGTGTAATCTTGTGGTTTTCTTTAATCTCTTCGTTTTTCTTAAACAGTACAATATCTTTTTTAAATAATTTATAAGTGACCTGTGTATTACGCAAAAAAGTATCGAGAGCCTGCGTTACCGTAAGGTTCCTGAAATCACCGCTTATCTTTACCGAGGTTCTTAAAATATTCGGATTGTAAAGGATGTTAATCTTTGCCTGATGGGAAACCTCTTTAACCACCTCACTTAAATCCGCATCTTTAAAACTATAGCTATACCTGGTTTGCTGAGCATAACCAAGCAAACAGCAATGAAAAAGAATAAAGATTACATATATAATTTTCCCCTTTAACGTAACCATAAAGTCAAGATCATTGGCAATCGGTTTTTTTAATGATAATCGTATTGTTTTCCTTTTCATAGGTCACTTTAAAAGCAACCTGTAGCATATCGAGTATTTCATCGAGCGATTGGTCAGTAAATTTCCCCGACAGGTTGCAGTTTTTTGTATTTTGGGCCTGAAGAACCACATCCACATGGTACGTACTGCGGATGATATTCACAATATCTTTTATATTAGTATTATTGAGTACAAACTCATGGGTTTTCCAACTCATATAATTGGGGTTGTTAAGCTCAGCCTTTTGGGGAGTGACAGAATCTGCCATGCTGATGCCCTTTTCGCTGCTTGTAAGTATCAGTTCTTTCCCTCTATCCATATGGTTGAATTGTGGCGTGAACGATACTTTACCGGAAGTCACCGATACCTCGGTTTGTGCATCTCCCGGATAAGCTTTTACATTGAATTTGGTTCCCAACACTTTAATCCTGGCTGTTGCTGTATAAACTTCAAAAGGGTGCGATTGATCCGGTTTAACTTCAAAATAACCCTCGCCGGATAAAGTTATTTTCCGGTTTTTTATAAAGTTCTCCCGGTAATTCAGCTCCGAATTACAATTTAACCAAACCACGGATTTATCAGGTAATATAATTTTCCGGACACTGTTTCCTGCAATTTCTTTTAACTCCTTATCACTCCTGTTATTTGAGATAAGGAAATAACCGACACATACGAACATAATTACCGAGGCTGCCGCGGCGAACCATATATATCTTTTTTTCCAACGGTTTGAAGGATGAGCCGTGGTACTCAGGGTATCGTTCAGTTTGTCCCAGGCTTTTAAGGTTTCATATTTTTCGTGCAGTGATGCATGGTTCTCCTGATCATCCCAAAGATGTTTCAGATGATTAAAATAGCTGACATTCTCAGGCGACTGTTCAAGCCACTGGTGCACCATTTCGTTCTCTTTTTCATCTGTTTCCTTTGCAAGGTATCGGAGCAGCACGTCTGATTCTTTTATTGGTGAAAATAAATCCATAAACCGTTCTTCTTTAATGATCTTACTGGTGCTAAAATCCCTTAGTTAAAAAATAAAAAAACAACAGCGGTATAAACTCTTTCAGCTTCTCTTTTAATATCTGGTTGGCATTGCGAATTTGAACCTCAACTGTTCTGGGAGAAATTCCCAGTTTATCAGCGATTTCCTGATGGCGAAGTTTCTCAATCCTGCTGAGTATAAAAATCTCTTTGCATCGGGGAGGCAGCTCGTTTAACGATTTTTCCAGTTGTTCCGTCAACTCAAAATCATAAGGCATATCGTATCCGTATTCAAAACCATCGGTCAAGGA
>DATBXH010000083.1:0-7841 GCA_036514375.1 Bacteroidales bacterium
TTTGGGTTCGCAGAATAAGGTAAAACCTTTGGATCGCATGCTTGTACGAAGTAAACCTGCAGCATCATCTGCAAAAGATGGGTAAACTACCCGAACACCGGGAAGCGTTGTTAAAGCACCTTCAATTGTCTGCGAATGGTATAATCCTCCACCGATGTATCCACCCGAAGCGAGTCTCACCGTGACGTTTGGAGAAAATTTTCCATTGCTCCTCCAATAATCATGTGTACATTCAACAAATTGCTCCATAGCAGGCCAGAAATAGTCAGCAAATTCCGCACCTTCGGCAACCACTCTTATCTTTTCGTTAAAGCGACTCATCCCATTGGCTGTTCCAAGAATAAAGTCTTCAGCTATAGGAGCATTGAACACGCGTTCGACGCCAAATTCCTGTTGCATACCTTTGGTAACATTAAAAATGCCACCTTTATCCTTGTTGGCAATATCCTGGCCCCAAATAAACGTATCCGGATTATGGCGAAACTCCGCTTTAAGGGTTTCATTGATGGCTTCAATAAGTTTTTTAGGCTCGCCATTCTGGCTGTGCGTTCCATCCGGATATTTGGCAGAAACATAAGGTTCAGGCTGCACATAATTATAGATTGATTTAGGATCGGGATCAGGAGCTGCCAACCCCTTTTTGTGCGCATCCTTCACTTCCAGCTTCACTTGTTCTTCAATCTGTTTCACCTCATCTTCCGTAAAACGGTTGTACCGGATCAGCATACGGCGAAATTTAGCTAAAGGATCATATTCCAGCACGTAATTCCGTTCATTATCATCACGATATAATTCATGTTTATCGGAATTTGAGTGAGAATGAATCCGCACACAGTTGGCATGGACAATCGCTGGTTTCTGATTTTCCAGAACCCATTGTTTGGCTTCTGCCATTGTACTCATGGAATCGAAGACATCTTTACCGTTACAATGAAATATTTTCAGATTTTTAAAACCAATGAAGTTATTGGCAACCTTACGGTTTGCAGTCTGATCTCTTTTTGGAACAGAAATTCCATAACCATTATCCTGAAAAACAAAAACCACAGGAAGTTGCTCATTGGTTGCACCATTAATCGCTTCATAAACATAACCTTCGGAAACGGAAGATTCTCCCTGAGAACTTATCGATACCCCATGATGTTTATAATATTTCATGGCCCGGCCAACTCCAACCGCATGTAATGTATGATTACCGGTAGCTGATGAAACACTATGAATATTCCACTCAGGTTTGGCAAAATGATTTGACATATGACGTCCACCGCCCGCCACATCTGTAGCTTTAGATATTCCGTTAAGAATTATTTCCTCGGCTGTCAGACCAGCTGAAAGCGCCGTTAGCATATCGCGATAATAAGGAAACAAATGGTCCGTGTTTCGATCAAATATTTGCCCTATGGCCAATTGAATACCATCATGTCCTGCATATGGGGCATGATAAGACCACCCAATAGCCTGCCTTAAATAATTTGGGGCGCGGTCGTCTAAAGCTCTTCCCAGCAACATAAGGTGTAACCATTTGTGTAGCGTTTCTTTGTCGGTTTTCTTAATACTATATAATTTATCGTTGTACATATAAATTTTATTTAAAATTTGAGGTTTGCAGTATAACCACAAACCTCACTCAATATATTTAATTAGATGACTCTGTTCATATCGAAACCTTCGAGGTAATCGGCAATCTTCCGTAAAAACATACCTCCCAGCGCACCGTCGATAACGCGATGATCGTAAGTTAATGCAAGGAACATTTTATGTCTTATAGCAATTACATCTCCGGTAGGCGTTTCGATAACAGCCGGTTTCTTTTCGATGGTACCCGTAGCCAATATTGCTACCTGAGGTTGATTTATAATCGGAGTACCAAAAGAATTCCTGAATGAGCCAAAATTGGAAATCGTAAAGGTTCCCCCTTGAATTTCATCCGGCGAAAGCTTACTGTTCCTTGCAGCTTCGGCTAATCGGTTCATTTCCCTGGTCAATCCTGTAATATTTAAATTATCAGCATTTTTAATCACCGGAACAATTAAATTACCGGTTGGTAAGGCCACCGCAACGCCAAGATTGATATTCTTCCGCAGGATAATATTGTAACCATCCACTGAAGAGTTCACCTGTGGGTAATCCTCTAATGCCTTAGCAACAGCTTCAAGGAATATTGGCATATAGGTAAGATTAGTCTTCTCACGTTTTTGGAATTCATCTTTTACCTTGTTCCGCCATAAAACAAGATTGGTGACATCTGCCTCCACAAAACCGGTAACATGAGGAGCTGTATGCTTGGACATGACCATATGATCGGCAATAATTCTTCGCATACGGTCCATTTCTATAATTTCATCCTGAGCGCCAATGGACATAGGGGCCCTTTGTTTCTCGGATGTATCAACAACAGGTTTGCGGATGGTTTGGGTATCGACCTGTGTGCCGGATGTCCTATTTTGTAAATAGTTTAAAACATCATTTTTAGTGACACGACTATTCTGGCCGGTTCCTTCAATGGCTTCCAATTCCTGTACGGATATATTTTCCTGTTTGGCAATGGTTTTTACCAGCGGAGAATAAAAACGCCCTGATCCTGATTCAATTTTGGTTTCCGGACTACTTGCCTGAACCTGTTCCTTTGGAAGAGAGGTCTTGGACTCTTCCTTTGTAACCTCAGTTGCTTCTGCCGTTTCGCCATTAAGAGCAATTACTGCAATAACCTTCCCTACAGGAACAACATCACCCTCTTTATAAAGTATTTTAGCTATTTTGCCTTCTACAGGCGATGGAATTTCCGAATCGACCTTGTCAGTTGCAATTTCGAGCAAAACATCATCCTCTTCAATTGTATCGCCCTCTTTTTTAAACCATTTGGTAATTGTTGCCTCTGTTATGCTTTCGCCTAATTTCGGCATCACCACTTCAAATTGTGACATATTAAAATCTTTTTAGTTTGATAGCTTGGCCCATTATTTTAACCTATCAGATAAAAAACGTCCAACTATAATCTAATAACTAATTGGTAATGTCATTTGTTCATCAGGAAATGTTAAAAAACATACTTTGAACATAACATATTGAATAATATACATTTGTTTTGACTCACTTATGCTAAACTTCCGGAAAGAATTTGGAGTAAACGAAGGAAGGTTTGGAGTAAATGAAGGAAGATTTGGAGCAAATCGATGTTAGTTTGGAGCAAATGAAGGAAGGTTTGGAGCAAACGAACTTAAGGCTGGTTATTGATATTCCTGTATCTGAGCTGTTCCTTTTAAAATAGCCTGACCATTTGAAGCCAAAGCATCTATTACATCTTCTCCCGGAAAAATATGGATCGGTGCAATGAATTTAACTCTTTCGCTGATGAGGGAAGTAAACCATTTATGATTGGCAAGCATCCCGGTAATGAGGATTGCATCCACCGGGGCCCTAAAAACAGGTGCCATATAACCAATATATTTTGAAACCTGGTAAGCCATGGCCTCAAAGACTTTATGAACTACAGGATTATCAATTAAACCTCCCTTCTCCAGATCGTAATAATTGCTTGTGCCTTGATAGGCATAAAGTCCACCAGCATTGCGAATGATGGTTAAAACCTGTTCTTCGGTGTACTTGCCTGAGTAACACATTCTCACCAGATCCACCATAGGAATTGTTCCGGAACGCTCCAAAGAAAAAGGTCCCTCACCATCAAAACATTGATTTACATCCACTACCCTCCCGTTTTTATGAGCACCTATGGATATGCCATCGCCTAAATGAGCAACAATAAGATTCAACTCTTCGTAATTTTTGTGAATAGCCCTTGCATACTTTCGCCCCACATACTTATGATTCAGGGCATGAAAAACAGATTTTCGTTTGATATCCGGGAGACCGGTATAACGGGCTATTTCATCAAGTTCGTCTACCACAGGAGGGTCGGCGATATAAGCTTTAGAACCAACAATTTTTAAAGTGAGGTAACTGGCAATTAAGCCACCAATATTTATGGAGTGTTTACCAACAGGGCTATGATGAAGATCTCTTTTCATCGCTTCGTTCACTTCATAAATTCCTGACGAAATGGGCTTTAACAATCCTCCTCTGGCAATAATTACTTTGATATCGGAAACATTTAAATCGGCTTTCCTGAGTTCCTCTAAAATAGCTTCAGCACGATATTGGAACTGATCCGTGTTTTCTTTAAATGTCTCCAATACCTCTTGCGAATGGCTGATAAATTTCAGGAATAAAAGGTTTTCCTGATCATAGAGTCCAACCTTTGTTTGCAAAAATTCAGATTTAATTGCCAGAATTAAAGAATTGTCGCTCATGTTATCCGTATTGAAAAGTTATTGTTATTTCATTGATCCATGAAACGTTATTCATAAATCAAAATTTAGCATAAGCAAGAGATCAAACTTTTCGTTTACACTTGAATTATAAAGCAAAACAATAGTAATAAGCTCTAATTTATACCAAACAAACGGTCTCCTGAACATCCTCTAAAAAGAATTTTCGGCACAGAAGTTACGTTTTATTTCTTTAAACTCAGCAATAATTCCTTCCATGACTTTCGAAACCGGCTGGATAGAATCGATCATGGCCGATACCTGACCGATTTCCAATTCTCCATCATCGAGATCTCCTTCAAACATTCCAATTTTTGCCCGTCCACGTCCAAGAATTTGCTTCATTTCTTCAGCAGAAGCTCCTTTGGTCTGTGCTTCCTGCACCGAATCGAAAAATTTATTCCTTAATAATCGTGTTGGCGCAAGTTGCTTCAAGGTAAGCATCGTATCTCCTTCGGATGCCTGAACTATTCTGTTTTTGAAAGCTTCGTGAGCCGAAGACTCTAAAGTTGCTGCAAACCTTGACCCGATCTGAACACCATCGGCTCCAAGCGCCATGGCGGCCATCATAGCCCTGCCTGATCCTATACCACCTGCGGCAATTAAAGGTAAATCAATAACTTTGCGAACATGAGGAATCAAAACCATAGTAGTGGTTTCCTCCCGACCATTGTGTCCTCCGGCCTCAAAACCCTCTGCAACAATTGCATCAACCCCGGCCTCTGCGCATTTAACGGCAAATTTCGTATTCGCAATCACATGAGCCACTGTAATTCCTTTTTCTTTCAAAAACGGAGTCCACTTGGCAGGACTACCAGCCGAAGTGAACACTATGTTAACCCCTTCCTCTACCAGAATATTCATAATTTTCTCAATTTCCGGGTACATTAAGGGTACATTAACGCCAAATGGTTTATGTGTGGCTGCCTTACATTTTCGGATGTGTTCTATCAGAACCTCAGGATGCATTGAACCGGCCCCAATTAACCCCAATCCGCCGGCATTACTTACAGCTGAAGCTAGTTTCCAACCGCTGCACCACACCATTCCAGCCTGAATAATCGGATATTCAATATTAAAAAGCTTACAAACTCTATTCATAAATTAGAAAAAATCAATGATATACGTTTTTAATGATAAATAAAAATTAAGGGCTTAAAGTAACAAAAGTCAGACTCCAATACAAAGAAAAAACTTTGCACGTAGCGTCATCTGATAAATATCCCGATTTTAAAATAAAAGAATATGGTAGATTAATAATCAACCTCTTCGGAGGTAAACATAACTTTATACAAAAGCAATTCACCATAAGGTTTACGGTCATTTACCGCAATATTGCCTCCGGTTGAAACCTTCCAAAGCTTAATATCCGGGTAACGGGTGGAAAGAATGAAGCACATAAGCGTAAATGGTTTAGGACCGATAGGTGCCAGAACCAACTGATGGCTAAGCCTGAGATTAATGCAGAACTGCGTAAGCGATTCGTTAATGGAATTGAGATCGTAAATGGGATATTTTATAATTTTATCGTGACTCATTTTATTCAGTAACGCCTCATTATTTCTGAGCACCTCGTGAACGTAACGTTCATCATAGGCCGGATCAGCATAAAAGGCAAATGTAATTTGTGCGTTTAATTGTCTGGCAAGCTCCTCCGATCTCCCGTTCTCAAAACCCAACCCCAGGATTAAAGCTAGCGGTTTATTTGTACTGTTTTGGGGCAAGTTAGTATCAAATACCTTTTTAGTCACGTTTGGATTCGCTTTTGTAAAATCGGACGGCGAGTAACAAAACCACAGATTTACTTCGGAATACGAATCTTCTAATTCAGAGAAATAACTAAGGATACTGTTGTACCAAACTTTAGTCATGCTTGAATAATCAATAAGAATATCCAAGCTTTTCTTATTATTTTTTAAAAAGATCCGGTTCAAGATATGAGGCAATTGCGACACATCTTTTGAGGGGACGTTAAAAAAAGAAAAATCCAAATCTTTGAACTTCTTATCATTAACTGAACGATACAGGCAATCCGAAAATTCATTGTAAGCAAGTACTATTTTATCAGAAATTGTCGCAGTGTTAATTTTTTCAGCCAAAAAAGAACTTCGGCTTTCAAAAGCTGAAACGGCTATAAAGGCATCAAAGTATTGTTTTTGCAGACATTCAGAGGGTATCTGCAAAGTATTGTCTAATTCCATGATAATTAATGAACTTTACTCACTAAACCTTATCATTTTTTCTGCCAATATAGACATAAATTTAGATTTCACAAGTTGCAGATACCCAAAATTTAAAAAAATGATCCTAGGATTTCAAAAGGTCTAAATTTTCAACACCGTGAGCTGCAAATTCATCAAAGTACCGGTCTGCCAAAATGTTTTTTTCGCGAAAAGTCTCCTCATCGGTCATACATAGTATTTGCGATTGGTCAAACTTTCTTGCAAAATCACGCTCAGCCATTTGCCAGGCAAGCTGATCCCAGAAAGTAAAGTCATCATATTCCTGAATGACAGGTTCCATCTCTTCTTCCAGCTGATCAGAGGGCAGGTATTTATTATTATTCAGATCAAAATCAATCAAATCGCTAAGCCCCACATTTTTTGCATGAGAGTAAACAACTTGTTCCACTTCTTCCATCGAAGTATCGGGATCATCGTGATGAGCCGAAACCATCCAGCGTCCTAAATAAGTGATTTTGAGCAATTGTTGGAACTGCTCAGCAGTAAACTCAATTTTCATATATCCTGATTTAAAAAATAATTACTTACGAGGCATTAAGAGGATAGCCAGCAGACACTGAAGCTATTAAAGACATCGTTCAAATGGCAAAGATAGGAAAAAGTGTAATTTATTTTAAACCATAAGTAAAAAATTACAAGATCAATAAAAAAGCCAAACTTATTGCGGACTAATGGTCCGCAATAAGTTTGGCCAAACAAGAATAAGGAAATCCTAAGTTATCACTTAAGAGTAAAAACAATCGGTACAGTAAAATACACGCTTACTGGTTTTCCATTGTGCACACCAGGTTTCCAATCAGGAAACATACTTACTACACGCACAGCTTCCTCATCACACCCACTACCGATACCTTTCAATACTTTGACTTTTTTTATTTTACCTTTGCTATCGACTATAAACTGAACCATAACCCTCCCGGAAACTTTATTCTTTACAGCATCCGCCGGATATTTTATGTTTTGCCCAAGGAAATTCATCATCGCATCAGCTCCTCCTGGGTATTCAGGCATCTGATCGACAATTAAAAGGGGGGCATCTTCGTCAGATATATCCTTTTTAGCCTGATGACCTGAAGGTTTGTCCTTGAGACTGAAAACAACGGGTAAGGTAAAATACACGCTTACATCCTTACCTCCCTGTCGTCCCGGCTTCCAGGCTGGAAAAAGCTTTATTACACGCACGGCTTCTTCATCGCAACCTCCACCAATACCGCGAAGAACCTTTATATCTTTCACTAAGCCGGTCCTATCTATAATAAATTGAGCCAGTACC
>DATBXH010000084.1:0-2299 GCA_036514375.1 Bacteroidales bacterium
AAATAAAACCCGGTATGAGGGAAAGTGACACCACTGCTATAACTGCTGGTAGCGAAGATTACAGTACCACACACTAAAAGTGCAGTCAGCATTAGAATCTTCACCCAATTGCCCATTGATGCAAGCTTTTCAGGAACAGTAAAAAAGATGATATAAAAGAACGGAGTTGCCAAAGCATACCGTTGCAGCCCGTTTAAAGATCCTCCTCTGAAAAAGAGCGTAAATAACGTAATGCCTGTCAGATAAAACAATGATAGTACAAACAGATATTCTTTGTCCTTTTCAAACCCTTTATTGTCTTCCGGCCTCTGCGGTCTCGTTGTAAACTTCTTTAAAAACGAAGATATCAGGTAATAAACCGCTGGCAGGAAAACCCCAAGCAACGTGAATACGGACATGCTGTAGCCCTCTTTTGACCAATCGTCAAATTTCGTTGGAAATTGAAAAGCATGATAACCCCAGTTGCGTTGCACCTCAAACACCTTAAACCAGTTCCCGCCCGAATAAAGTTGTTGGATGTAAAGAGCCAAAACTGTCCCCAGCAGGATCGGGACAATACGCATTGCTATTTTAAAGGGCTTAATCTGATATCCTTTGCCTGTCAGTGTAAAATACACATCGGTACTTATCAATGAAACCAATATAATAGTAATGGCCGGCCTGGTAAATGCAAAAAGGACAAGAAAAAACATAAACATCCAGCGAATCCCTTTTTTCAGAAAATAGCACGCCAGGCTGAAAGTGAAAATGAACACACTTTCGGTATAGGGCATATTGAATACAACCGTACCAGGAAGAAGTAATGCCAGCGCATACAGTAACAAACGCTGTTCCCTTGGGATATTTTTACTGACAAAAACAGAACTTAAAAGAAGTAACGAAATGGCAAATAAAACATAGTTGAATAAACTGATAACCACAGCATTGAGGTGTGTTATCTTCCAAATCCAGGGGAATAGCGGGAAAAAGGCAAAACTGGCTTCTCCGGCTTTTGCATCATAATTATGATCACGGATATGTTGATAATGAGCGGCATCCCAGTGAAGAAAATTGTCGTTTGTAAGTGATGTGTAGGGCATCTTCTTTTGAACAATGTCATCATTTTCCAGGTGTTCGTAATTTTTGGAAAAGAGTCCCAGCGTGCATTGATATACCCGCCAGTGCTGAAGAAGCAAAAATGCGGCCAGCATAAGTATCAGAAAAAGTGCAGCAATACCAAGTTTTTGTGACGATTCGCTAAAGTTCATATGGATTATAGGTTAATCTTACTTTCGACGATATATTCCGGACGACCTTTTACCTCATCGAACACACTGCCAATGTATTTTCCAAGGACACCTACTGAAAGCAACTGGATACCTCCGAAAAAGATAATCGTAATAATGGTTGACGCCCAACCCGGAACTGCATTTTGCGGCGTCTCCAGTTTAATGATAAACGTATAGACAGCCAGTCCAAGCCCTACCAGTATACTGAGGAATCCAATAGCGATGGCAATGGAAAGCGGTTTTTTCGTGAAATATAACAACCCGTTGGTGGCGAACCGGAACATCTTGGCAAACGGATATTTTGTACTACCTAGCTGCCGGGGGGCGCGATCGTAATAAAAAGGGCATTGCTTAAATCCGATCCAGGAAATTAATCCGCGAATGTATTTGTTTTTTTCTTTCAGGTTCCGAAACTCCCCGATCACTGCACGGTCAATCAGCCGGAAATCGCCAGCATCTTTTGGTAACGGAACATCCGATAACCGGTTAATGATTTTATAGAATAACTTGGCCGTTATCTTCTTAAAAAATCCCTCTCCTTCCCTGGAAGTACGAACTCCATAAACCACATTGCACTGCTCCTTCCTGTAAATTGCCAACATATCGGGAAATAATTCCGGAGGATCCTGCAAATCGGCATCGATAATAAAAGCCACATCACCCGTGCAATAATTTATACCTGCCGATACGGCAGCCTGGTGACCAAAGTTTCGCGAAAAACTAATCACCTTAACCGAAAAATCATTTTGGGCAATGGCTTTAAGCCTGGAAAACGTAGCATCTTTGCTTCCATCGTTGATGAAGATAATCTCATCGGACGGGTCAATCACTGCTTTCGTGCGCCGGTACGTGTCAGTAATAACTTCTTCTTCGTTATAGCATGGAATGATGACAGAGGTTTTTATTCCATTCATAGGTACTTGGTAAAATTGGCGTTGTTCTGAGTCTATTTTTCTCTAAACAAATAGAAAAATCCTGTATAGATTCCTTTAGGGTTCATCAGTGTTGGGTCAGGTACTTTGTCCCACGAG
>DATBXH010000085.1:0-7658 GCA_036514375.1 Bacteroidales bacterium
AAGGTACAGCCTTCTTTGAAGCATTGGGAAGCGGTATCTGCGCCTTCGACGTTGGTGTAGGGAAAACCATGACTGCAATCATTAACATTGCCACCAATATTTACTCAGGTAAATGTAAACGTCCGTTGGTAGTCGTGCCAAAGCCTACCTATAAGAAATGGATAGGCGAAATTATCGGTTATATGGATAAAAACACCAAAGAATTTGTACCAGGTGTTTTGTCTTATACCGGCATCACCCTGAACGACTGGAGTAACCTGGGAACAGACATCAAGGGGAAGATTGACTTTACAAAGAAAGTGCCTGAAAACTCTATCACCATTGTTACCTACGAAGGTTTTAAACAAATAGGCTTTTCGAGTAATGTTTCTGAAACACTTTTTACCGAACTGGTCAACATCCTGGGGCAAAGTGTTGAAAAATCAGCCCGTGATGCAGAAATAGATTACCAGAAGTACCGTGAGAAAATCGGCATGGGCGAAAAGAACACCGTTTGCGACATTGATACCCTCGGATTCGACTATCTTGTTATTGATGAAGCCCATCGCTGTAAGAACGTGTTTGAGCAAGTTAAAAGCGACGAAGAAGGCAACAAGCGTTACAATATCACTTCCGCAGTATCAGAGACCGGTATCAAAGCCTTTTTTCATGCCAATTACATCCAGCGCACCTATGGCAACAACATCATGTTGCTTACTGCAACTCCCTTTACCAATAGCCCCCTGGAGATATATTCCATGCTCTCCCTGGTGGCCTACGAAAGTATGCGTAAAAACTCAATCTATAACATCAATGCTTTCTTTGATATGTTTGTTCTTCCTACTGTGGAGTGGACGGCGAATTATAAAGAAGAAATCGTCGAAAAAGAAGTCATCAAGTCGTTTACCAACCGGCTCATTCTTCAAAAGCTTATTTACAACCATATCCTTTACAAAACAGGCGAAGAAGCCGGGGTAAAACGTCCTGTCAAAGTGAACCTGCCTAAGCTTTATGACAAAGCCCCGGATGGTAAGAATATCAAGCTAAGCCCTGCCAAACAGGTATTAACCTACATTGAGCCAACTGCAAAACAGCGGCGCAACCAGCAAAACATAGTAGCTCTGGCACAACAAGCCACTGCTGGGAAACTCAATATGGGTGATTTGTTCCGGGCATTAGCGTATAGCCTGGATAATGCCTTGTCTCCTTACCTGTATGCAGGAAATCAGGACAGGCCGGACGATTATAGAGAATTTGTGGAAGAAAGCCCTAAAATTCTGTTTGCCTGTGAATGCTGCCGGACGGTAAAAGAGTATCATGAAAACCTGGCTAAGAGTAATTCAGAAAATATTCCGTCTGTACTGAAAGAAGTTTCAGGCCAGGTACTTTACATGAACCGGGGCAAGGAGTATTTCAAATACATCAAGGAATACCTCGAAAAGGAGGTCGGTTACCAGAAAAATGTTTTGTACAACAATACCCGTTTCGATGAAGTAGAAATCATTGATAGCTCTATCTCAGACATTAAAAAGGAAAATGTTAAAGAAGCCTTCCTGGGCGGAGTGGTAAAAATCATCATAGGAACGGCCACCATCCGGGAAGGCATTGACTTGCAAAAACGTGGTACGGTCATTTACAACCTTTACCCCGACTGGAACCCGACAGACATTCGCCAGCTCGAAGGTCGTATCTGGCGGCAGGGCAATGAATTTGCCTTTATCCGTTCGGTCATGCCGTTAGTGCAGGATTCGATGGATGTATTTGTATTCCAGAAGCTCGAAGAAAAGACAGGACGCATCAACGACATCTGGTTCAAAGCCGACAGGGGCAATGTTCTGGATGTGGAATCGCTCGATCCGCAGGAAGTAAAGTTGGCGCTTATTACCGATGTTGGCCGTATCACGGCATTATATTTTGATGAAGAACGCCGGGAGGTGGAACGGGAACTTGCCCGTGCCAATGCCAACCTGTCACAGGTAAGCAAAGTGAAAGAAGCCATACAGGAATACCTTGAATATAAAGACGAGCTGGTGCAGTGGATAAACAAGTATTATAATGAAATCATCGCCAAATCATGGGTTTTCGATAATCGGCAAGTCGAAAAGAAAATGATGGAATACAGAAATACCCCGGATGAAAAAGAACAGGTGCGAAAGATAACAGATCTCCAAAAGAAAACGGAAGCCCTCAAAATAGAAATCGAATTTATCCAGACTAATTCAGCTGTTTCGGATAGTGAGCTATTGGAATGTGCCAGGAAAATACAGCGGGAAAGCCAGTATTTCAGCAATTACTGGATTGTCGGAAATTTCAAGGAATCCATGACCAATGTGTATAAAATTGAACGCACTATACTCAAGCCCAAACGCCTTTCCATTTTTGACGATATGAGTGGTTTGGAAAGGGAGTTGAAAAAGGATGTAATGAATGCCGAAGCAAAACTCTCCAATTACAAGGGTGGACAGCACGGAGAATCATCTAAACGCTTTTTGGAACTCTATAAAGAAATTGAGGCCAAAAAAGAAACGCTGGCGGTGAAAGGCAAATCACCACAGGAAAGGGCTGAAGATTTTGCAAAGCTCAACTATCTGCTTCAATACCTGAAAGATGACTATGACCCCGACACATGTCCATTCCCTGAGCCAAACGACAAGCCAGGGTATTGTCAGGCTAAACCCAAACAACCCGGAATTCCAGTTTCTCCGCAGACAAAGCCTGATAATGATAAACGTATCCGTATTGCCCGGATTAAGGCACAAGCCAAATTGAAAATGCTTGAACTGTTGAACCTTTAACCGTTTTATCCCATGATAACCATCGAAAACATTGAAAAAGAATATTCAAAAATAGGCCAAAGCATATTGCCAGCGCAGCTTAAAGCTTCGGAATTTGATTTCATCCATGAAAATATTGACCTGTACAACGATGATGAGACCATTAAAAAGTATATTGATACGTTTGTGGAAAAGCTCAATGAAGTATTGGCTAAAAGTCCTGTCAAACTTGAGAATCATGAAAAGAAACTGCCAGAAAAAGAATCGAAACCAGAAAAAGTAAAACCGTCCAAAGAAACCAAAGAAAAACAACCGGCAAAGGATAATTCTGCTAAGCCTGTTGAAAAAGTCAGGTTGGAGGTGTCTTTTATCAAACGTTTTGTCAGGCTTCACGGGAAAACCAAAGAGAAAAGTCAAATCCTGAGTTTTCTCAACACTTTACAAAAGGCTATTGTTGAGAAACGCATCCGTAAAACGTCCCCTTATGCCAAAGGAATAGAAAATATCCAGGAGCAACTTATCAAATGTTACAACCAAATGGGGAACACCATCAAAATAATGCTCGATGAAAAAGCTCTGGAAACCTATTTAGCTATTGCCCACAGTGAAAAAGCCATGCTATCAGTTTTGTATATCAAGCGATACATTGGCTTACATGGCAAACAGGAAGTAAAAGAGAAAGCAAAAGCACTGCACGGGAAAATTGATAATGCAATCAAATCGGGTAAAATAATCAAATCCGACCCTTACTGGAATGAAATATCCGAGATTAAAATGTCATTGGAGAGCTATATCAATAATACATCCAAAGTACCGTCAATTAAGGAATCTACCCTGAATGGTATTATGACATGGCTTGCAAACCGACAACGAAAAAAGAAAGTCGCCAAATACCTCCAAAAAATCTATGAAACTGAAAAAGGCTTACGTGGAGTGGAAGATGAATCCATCCTGAATGCTCCAGAATCAAACCAGGTTATTCCCAGTACTCAGCTTCAGGGAATGCAATTTGAAACCATCGGTTTACAGGGTAAATATCGCGAACTCATCGGCGACCCATGTATTGGCTTTACCGCAATGGTTTATGGCTTGCCGAAAAGTGGTAAATCCACTCTTTGTATTGATTTTGCCAGATACCTGGCAGAACATCATGGTAAAGTTCTTTATGTCGCCATCGAGGAAAAGTTCGGATATACCCTGAAAGAGAAATTTGAGCGCTTGAAAGCTATTCATCCCAACCTGGTAATTGCTGAGAAACTACCAGAAGATTTATCACCCTTCCAATTTGTGTTTATTGATTCAGTGAGCAAGGCTGGGTTAACTACAGATGATCTTACCAGTCTACACAAAGAGAACCCCAAAACAGCTTTTATTTTTATTTTCCATACAACCAAGGAAGGCAATTTTAGTGGTAAACAGGATTTTGCTCATGATGTGGACGTGATTATTGAGGTTGAGAATGGAGCAGCTGAGGCTAATGGGAGATTTGGGGTTGGAGGAAGAATAAGCGTTTTTTAAAACGTGACCATCTTATCCGCCCAAATTACCACATTTACACAATCCACCATTGTTGAAATAGGACAAACTTCCAAAGAATTTTCGAGCTTACGGGATTTGATACACGTTCCACATGCCAGAATTTCACCTCCTGAATTTACATAATTCTTGAGTTGCTCGTTAACATTGTACTTTTCGTGTGTCAGTCCTTCGCACTCAACAGCTTCGCCTATTAAAAATATTTTTGTTTCATGCCCCTGTTTCTTAGCCGTATTTGCAAAACGAAAGGCATTCCATGCCTTCTCGTATTCTTTGGTTTCAATAATAAGTCCAATTTTCATTTCTGTCGTCTTTATTTATATTTTCTTAATAATTAAACCATAGTGGTATGGCACAAGAATCTCAGGAGATTTGTAAATATCAAATCCGGCTTGCTTAGCCCACTCAACACATTGCTCAGGTTTTGGCCTGATGGACATATCAGGGCCACGTGGGGTCTCAATATCGGTACGCCAATGTATTATGCCCGCTTTTCCATGCGTATTGAGGGTTTTGTATGCTTCACTTAATAATTCTTGCGGTTTATCGTGATGTAGGATATTGAACAACATTACATAATCTATCGAACTGGCTGCTAATCCAGAGCTAGAAACAATAATATCTCTGTTAAAAAATTCGATATTTGTTAAGTTTTCCTTTTCTGCTTTATTCCTTGTGTAGTTAATCATTTCCTGTTCAATGTCGAAAGCAAATAAATTCCCGGTTATCCGTTTTGCTGCACTAATCGTGAAAGTGCCATAACCACATCCTACTTCCACCAGGTTATTGATTACATTACTGACTTGCAACTTATTCAGGATGGTATCAACATCAAAAAAAGTTGACCATAAGGTCTCTGGTGGCATCCCACTATCTCTTACTTTCATCGTTATTTCTCCAATTGGTTTATTAAATCGCTTTGTTTTTTAAGGTTCTCAATCAATACTTCACGCATCAAACAGCAAGCAGTGCCTATCTTTGGTGTTGAAAGTCTGAAATAAGCGTTAAGGCCTTCTTTACGTTGTATTAAAATTCCGTTGGAGACCATAAGTGACAAATGTTGAGAAAGGTTCGACTTTAATACTCCGGTTTCTTCCTGTAATTCACCAAAACTCATTTCCTTGTCGTTCAAAAAATCTATAATCTCGATACGGATTGGATTAGCTAATGCTTTACAGATATTGGCATGAAGCGAATACAAGGTTTTGTCTTTCATTGTTTGAAAGTTTATATGTTTAATTGTTTACAAATTTATAAACAATCCAATAAATTACGATTATATCCTTGAAAAAATGTTCTGTGAACGCAAATGTTAAGGTTTATTTACTATTCCACATTTTCCGTTTCCCCCTTATTCTTTTCCGATTGTATGTAGTAAGCCCCTTTGGTGACAAACTTTATATTATCAGGGACTTGTTCCAGTAGAGTTACTGAAGTTGACCCTCCCACCGTTGTACCCGTTTTTACTTCTTTCATCTCAAACACATAATACTTTTGGTTTTCGATGGATTTTGTCCGGGACAAGATAAATACATATTCCGACTGGCCTTCTTTTACGATTGCTTCATCTGGCAAGGTAGTTGTTGGACTGTTTGTTGTTTCTATTGCGGCGTTTACGTAAACTCCTGGTAGCAATGCTTGTGAATTTATATTGCCAGTGACTTTTGCCCGTACTGAAAAAGATTTTTTAACTTCGTCGAAGATCTTATCAATGGCATATACGATACCTTCACTATGAAACCCGGATTCGTCAGGTATTGTAAAAGAGAGATGTTCACCAGGCCTAATTTTTGAAATATCGTTTTCAAATATCTGCAAAACTATGTTCATGTTGCTGGTGTTAACCACTTCAAACATTACCGTGCTAGGGTCAATAAATTTACCAATGGTGGCATGAATAGCGATTACATATCCGTCGATTGGCGATTTAAGGACAATCCCTGAATTTAATGTGTTGTAATCGATTTTTTCCGCATCTATACCAATTAATTTGAGTTTCTCGGCAAGAGAAGCCAAGCTGATTTTAACAGCATTATAATCGTTTTCAGCTTTCTGGAAATTCTTTTCAGCAGTGGCATTGGTTGAATATAATTCTTTCTGGCGCAAATATTCTTTTTCTGCAAGAACGAAGTTATTATGGGTAGACAGGTAATCCTGCTGAAGCTGGATATAATCGGGGTGTTCGAGCATAGCAAGGGATTGTCCTTTGTTTACATGGTCACCTTCGGTAACGACAATGGACTTTACCACTCCTCCTATATAAACCGATACATTTGCTTTGTTTTGTGGAGGAACTGCAAGATACCCGTTGGCGCTTACAGCTTCATCTAAATTTTGCTTTTGCAGGCTTCCTGTTTGAATACTTACTGCGTCATATTGTTTAAAGGAAAGCATTACTTCGTTTTTTCGCAGGCCGACACTGTCTTTTGCGGCTTGTTCTTTCCCCTTTTCGTCTTCCTCTTTGTCTTTCCCCCCACCGGTATTTCCGCATGAATAAAGAACAATGACCGTTGCCAGGAATAGGGTAGATGTATTAAAATATTTCTTCATGATATTCATTTTTTAAAGCAATTAATAAATTCCGGTTATGTATGACAATTCAATGATGGTCTGGTTATACTGGTTTAAAGCATCGATGTACTACAATTTGATGCCAACAGCCTGTGAAATATTTTGAGAATATTCAATATAACCAATCTCTCCTGCTTTGTATGAGTTCTGGGCTGTTTTTAAAATTTCCTCCGCTTGCCGGTTGCCTGCTGTCTCGTAATAAGCAAGTAAATCAGTCAGTTTTTCAATTTCCTTCAATTGCTGGTTAAATGCAGTTTTGATGTTGTTATGGTAGCTTTCAAAGTCAGCACCCGCTATGTTTGTTTCCAATTTAGCAGCCTGAACTCTACCTTGTTGCGGCCTGAACCACAAAGGGATACTAACACCAATTGAATACCCATCAAAACCGTGATCACCAGGTTGGGCAGATACGGAATATCCTGCCGAAATATCGGGCAGAAAATTTGCTTTTTCGATATTGGAAGCTGTTTGGGCAATGACAGCTTTCTGCCGGTAGTACTCCATGCCTGGGTTTTTATTATAAGCTACGGTATCGGACAAAGCAAATAGCAGCTTCATAAGAACAGTATCTTTGGTCTGGATAGGCTGAGTCGTGTTAAGCAGTTTTTGCATTTCCTGCCGATATATTTCTATATTTTTTTCTGCCTGTTTTTTATCCAGCAACACTTCCTGGTAAGTAGCCTCAGCCGATATTTTTTCAAGATAATTGGTCTCGCCGTTTTTGTAACGGTTGCTGGCCTTTTCGGAATAATTGTAAAAGATACCCGCCCGCCAGGATAATAATTTTAGCTTTTCAAT
>DATBXH010000086.1:0-14418 GCA_036514375.1 Bacteroidales bacterium
AGGTTTTCGTTTGACAGGTTGGGCGCTTATCTGGATAATGCTTTCGATGTCGATGTTTATAAGGATTTTCACTATTCCAGTGTTAATAATTGGTCGAACAAAATTGCCACAGCCTATTTAAAAACCATCATCAACCCTAACATCTATTTAAAAACCCAGGTTTATGGTTCGTTTCATTCCGCCACAGTGAATTCCGGGATGGATTTTAGCTACAAATATGATTCCATCAGCACTCCGCTTCAATTAACCAATGCTTCAAAATTCACAAGCCGGATAGACGACATGTGTGCGAAATCCTCATTAAGTATTCAAACCGATCCGGTAAATACATTTCACCTCGGCTTTGAGTGGAACAGTTATTCTTTTGGTAATAGTGCTGAAATCCAGGAAATAAGTAATGAATCGAAAGTGAGGAAACCGTCGTTATTTGCCGGTTTTGCCGAAGATAAGATCCATTTGGGGAATTTGGTGGTTCGTCCCGGCGTAAGGGTTTCGCACTATTCGTATCACAATCAATGGGAATACGAACCCAGAGTAAACCTGACCTTAAGTTTGCCGGCAGATTTTAAATTAAAAGCGGCCTGGGGCATTTACTACCAGTATATCATCAGTATGAATACCCAGGAATATGAATTAAGTCAGCTTCTCGATTATTATTATCCGTTGAAAAACAACACTCCTACCAAGTCGATACATTATATTGCCGGTTTTGAGAGATCGATTGGCCCATATTCCGTTCTATCTGCGAACGCCTATTATATTGATATGCCTGTAACGTATATGTTCGACTTAAACCTGAATCAATTGCAGGCAAGTACCTTTTCCGATAAGTTGGAAAAAGGCAAAGGTAAATCATACGGTATGGAAGTAATGTGGAAAGGACAGTATAAGAAACTTTCGGGATGGGTAAGCTATGTGTTAAGCCGCAGTATGAGGAGCTACCCTTTCCTCATGAATGGCAAGTCCTTTTTATTCGACTACGACCGTACCCATTCGTTCAAAGCCGTTCTGAGCTACCGGATAACACCGGATATTACATACAATGCCAGTTTGGTTGTACAAAGCGGTATCCCTAAAACCATTGAAACCACGATACAGAATTATTACTATTACAACCCTGTCACCGGCTCATTGTCGAATTACCCGTTTGGCATCGAAGCTAACAAAAACAACGCCCGCCTGCCCATGGATATTGATCTGGATTTTGGCGTGCTGAAACGTATCCGGAAAGGTTTCGGTGCCGATCTGGCCGAATTTCTGAAAGCCGATGGGTCGTATCTCACAGTAACCATAGGAAATATTCTGTTCTTTCGCAGAAATGTTTTGTGGTACTTCCCTTATGGCGGAAAGAAATATATTCCTATCGGCGTCAACTATTTTCCCACAGTTACCATGGGATATGTAATTAAATTTTAATTCATAATGATGATGAAAAAACATATTTATCACATAACTGTCATACTTTTCATAGCATCGTTCATTTACGGATGCAGCAAGGACGATCTTTTTGATATTGTTATTGGCGGTCAGCCCGCATTTGTGGGCAATCATCAGTTTGCACCCGGGTTGAACATTTTTGGTGTCATCCGTCCCGATTCGTTGGATGCAAAATCAATGAATTTAATTCATGTGGAAAAGGTAATTCCTGCCGTGAGCGATACGGAGGATTCAACAACCGTAAGCGATTTCAAGGCTGTGATCTACAAAACAAACAACAACGTCGTTATCGACTCGCTCTGCTTCACGTATACCTATCCGGACACCACATTTACGCATCAGCCGGACGATTTTATACCCATGCCGGGCAATCGATTTAAAATCAGTTGCCAATCGCCCGGTCTGCCTGTTTTATCTGCCGAAACTATTATCCCAAATCAACCGGTAATCGTGGGCGATATCATAAATAGTAGCAATAATAAAGCTCAATTTTCAATTCTCAGCGATACCACGGCTTTTCTTTACGATATTTATCTTTTGGCTGGAAGCAATCAGTATTACCAACGGATTCTGCGTGCCAAAACAGGAAACACTACTGTCGAAATAGCAGCAAACCTCTCAGTTGGATCTAATGCTCAATTGTTGATTTATGCGTATGATAAAAATCTTTCTGCATACCTCACTGCACCCAATCTTTTCGTAAAACCAAATACATACCGCCCTCCCTTTAGTACGGTTCAAAACGGTTACGGATGTTTTGGTTCATTAAATCTATTAAGAAAGGAATTGCAGTATTAGGAGATAGTTGTTAGTTGTTAGTTGTTAGCTTATAGTCTATGGACTTTAGATTGTGAACTATGGACTGTGGACTGTGGACTATGGACCGTGGACTTTAAACACAATAATCTGCTTTCTTTTTGTAACTTGGGAAACGAAAGAAAAGTAAGAATGTCCTGCAGTTACTTAGCAAAATAACGTAACAGTCAATGGAAAATATCGAAACTATTTACAAAGAATATAGCCGGAAGATTTTTAACCTGGCATATCGCATGACAGGAAACATGGACGATGCAAATGATATAACCCAGGACACGTTTATACAGGCGTATCATTCACTGGATAACTTTAAGGGAGAAAGCCGGATTTACACGTGGTTGTATAAAATTGCAAAAAACAATTGTCTTAAGCTATTGGAGAAAAAGAAAAGAACAAATTTCCTCTCATTGCAGGAGCTCATCCATCAAAAAAGCCAGCTCGTTTCGGAGGAGATCCCGGAAACCGATAAAATGCATTACATATCGCAGGTTAAAGACGGATGTTTGTCCGGATTACTGCGATGTCTTTCTTTGCAGCAGCGATTAGCCTTTATTCTTAATGTTCTGCTTGATCTACCGTTGGAACAGGTTGCCAGTATCATCGAAAAGTCCGAAAATGCGACACGGATACTTGTTCATCGTTCCAAACAGAATATCGAAATTTTTTTGTGTAACAACTGTTCTCTGTACGATTCAAAGAATACCTGTCGTTGTGAAAATCTGATCCGCTTTTCACTGAAACAGGGTTGGATTAGTTTAGATATTAAGGCGGAAAAAACCTCAAAGATAGAATCAGAGATTAAGGATGTAAAGAATATGGTTAGTTTGTATAAAACGTTACCGGAAACTGAACCAACCCATGATTTCAATAAGAAGGTCAAACAATTACTAGCAGAAAGGGAAGATTTTTTAATTTTAAATGATAAAAAAGTGAAATAAACTTCTGATCACGGTATCTAACCCATATGTTTAACCATAAATCAGGAGGATATTTCAATGTCAAAAAAATGTATTGCTATTCATTTACCGGTTGATTTACTTGATAAAATCAACGAACAAAAAGCAAAGTCAGGTCAAAGCCAAAGCGCATTAATGATTGACCTGATCGAAAGAGGACTGGGATTTTCAAGCAATCACAAAGAAACAGGTAAAATGCTTTTCTTTGTGAAAGTGAGGATAGATGCCACCAAAATGATGGAGTTTGGTCAAAAACTTCAAAACGGGGAGATTGATACAAGCCATACCCTGATGACATATTGTATGAAAGATGACCCGACTGTCGGAATGAGTTTCTGGCATGCCGACAGCCTGAAGAATTTTGAAGAAGTTTTTGCGCACCACAGGGTTTATTATAAAGAGGTAATAGAAGTAACTCCCGTTGTTACACCGATGGATTCGATGAAATTAATCATGGAAATGATGAAGGTACAATCATAACAGGCAACGCAATTAGTTTTACAAACAATAACTCGCATGCAATGACCGTCAAAGAACATTATGACAACCATTTGGGGAATTTCTATTCCTGGTTTACCGGTGATTTCGATAAAAACAAGGATGCATTTAAAGCATTCTGCATAGCGGAAAGTATTAAACCTAACGGTTCAAAATCAGCCATTGACTTGGGGGCCGGAAATGGAATTCAAACCATTGCTTTGGCCGAATTAGGATTTAATGTTACAGCCATCGATTTCAATAATCAGTTGCTGAATGAGCTGCAAGCCAGGATTAACAAATTCCCCATTGACGTTGTGAATGATGATATCCGGTTTGTCAGTAAATACGCTGGCAAAAATCCGGAATTAATTGTTTGCTGTGGCGATACACTGCCACATCTGTCATCACATGATGCGATCCTGAAATTATTAAAAGATGTGTTCGATATTTTAAATACCCAAGGCAAAATAGTTCTCACATTCCGCGATTATTCAACAGAGTTGACGGATACCAACCGGTTTATTTCGGTAAAAAGCGACTCCCAAAGGATTTTAACCTGCTTCCTGGAATATTTTGAGGATAAAATAAGAGTCACCGACTTATTGCATGAATATGAAAATGGGAAGTGGGTTCAGAAAGTGAGTTCGTATTACAAAACAAGGATTTCAAAGGATTTAGTTATCGAATATCTCAGAAAAACCGGATTCGGGATTATCCTGGATAAAGTTGAAAACCGGATGATAACCATTATCGGACAAAAATGAACATCCGTTTAAACCACAGTAATTCTTTGATTTTTAAATAAGGGCAAAACAAAATTTGACCCTCTTGTGATTTAGATTTCACACCTGGCTCTTGATAAAATTCTGTTGTATTTTTACATTTACATTGTGTAATATAAAATACTGCATCATGCGACTACTAGTATTGCTATTCCTGTTTGTAAACCTGACACCTTTGTTCTCTCAGAAAATTATTGACACCGTGTATCTTAATAAAAATTTTGAGAAGACAAAAAAGCCAAGAGCTGTTTATTACAGATGTATTTCAAAAGATACAACTTCCGGACTGTTTCGGATTATGGAATACCAGAGATCCGGCGAAATGATCAGGATGGGGTTGTATAAAGAAAAATCTGCTCAAACTGCAGAGGGCATGGTTACAAGATTTTATCCGAACGGGAAAATCAAACACGAAGCAATTTATGTGAATGGAAAATTAAATGGACTGGTAAAATCTTATTACAACAATGGCAATGTAATGAGGGAAGAAAAATACGCAAACAATCAGTTAGTTTCTGGGAAGTATTATACAATGACAGGAAAGGATACAACCCTTCTCCCTTATTTTCGGTTTCCCAATTTTAAAGAAGGAAATGCCGAATTAGAAAAGTTCCTTCAGGAGAAAATTATTTACCCCAGCGATGCTCTGCGGCGCGGACTGGAAGGTACTGTAGTCGTCGGATTTCTGGTGCAAAAGAATGGATACATCAATCAAACCGGAGTGCTCTCTACACCTGATGAAATCTTTAACAAAGAAGCTGTGCGGCTTATTGAACTCACCAAATACAAATGGAATCCCGGAATTGATGAAGGAGAATATGCCGATATGGCAATTAGTTACCCAATCATTTTTAAGATTAAATAATTTCCTGTTAAAACTTCATCTGGTTTTTTAAAGCCTTATAGCCGGTATCACTCACTTTTAGTTTGGCACCGTTGGACAATACCGCCAGGTACGAACTCTTTTCATATAGCTCCAATTGTTTAATGGTATTTATATTAACCAGGTACGACCGATGAATACGACTGAACTTAGAGGCTTCAAGATGTTTCTCGAAATATTTCATGGTCTGTTGCTTCAGGTACTTACCGTCATTTGTATAAACCATAACATAATCGTCCTGCGATTCGATGTAAAGGATTGTGTCAACAGGAATAACCTTAATCTTACTGCCAATTTTAACCACAACACGATCGAGTGTTTCCACGTTTTCGGCTATATGTTCGGCCAGCTTTTTAATTTCAACAGGGGGAGCATCTTTCTGAAACCTCTCAAAAGCTTTCTGGATAGCAGAATCGAATCTTTCCTGTGAATAGGGTTTCAGCAGATAATCCACTGCATTCAGTTCAAAAGCTTTAATGGCATATTGATCAAACGCTGTAGTAAAGATGATCTGGGGAGTTTCGTCCATGAGTTCGAGCATTTCGAAACCGGTCAGTTTGGGCATCTGTACGTCCAGAAAAACCAAGTCCGGCTTTAGCTCCTGAATTGCTTTTAATCCATTGAAACCATCAGCATATTCACCAATCAGCTCAATCTCACCGTGCTTGGTCAGGTAATGCTTAATCAGGTTGCGGGCAGGTTGCTCGTCTTCGATAATAATCGCTTTGATCATTTTATGGAATTTTTTTGGTTATTCTTTGTCTGTTCACTATGTATCTTGGGCAGAAACAGGATTACTTCAAATGTCCTGTCGTGCTTGTTTATCTTAAGCAAATCGTCGTACTGGTAAATTAATTTCAGCCTGTTTACAATGTTCTTAATGCCCATACGATTCCCCCTGCGCGGAGGTGAATCAGGATCAAAATTATTTGAAATCCTAAGCAACATACCCGATGCATCCGGATCACAGGTAAAATCAATCACCACTTCCTCTGTCGACTCATACACACCATGTTTAATGGCATTCTCGAATATCGGTTGCAGAATCATACTGGGTACCGGGAAGTTTTTGCACGAATCATTAATTCTGAAATCGTAATGTAACCTGTCTCCAAACCGTACTTTCTCAATTTCAAGATAACGCATAATATGTTCAACCTCCTCGTACATGGGGACCATCTGTTCTTCCTTATGACTAATGGAATGCCTCAGAAATTCCGAAAGCTTAATAATCATTTCCTGTGCTTTCGTCGGATTGGTTATCGTTAAGGAGCTGATGGAATTCAAACTGTTAAACAGAAAGTGCGGGTTAATTTGCGACTTGAGCATACTTAACTCAGTTTCTTTTACCAAAGTTTTAAGCTCCATCTCATTTTGAATTTTCTCCTGCAGATCACGATACGAAATAATAAGATAATAAACCAGTACCGTTAATGCATAAAAAAACAAACCTGTTGCCAGTCTCCAGGGAATCGACTGATTAAGAAAGATAATATAATCGGCCTGGGTGGTAAATAATTCATGCAAAAGAAAATAGCCGGAGAAAAACCAGATGACAAGTGAAATAAGAGCTACGCCAAGATGGTTGATGATAACATCCTGGATGTGACGGTGGTCAAAGCTGTTAAAACGCACGGTATACCACAAACCAACGGCTATGATGGAAAACAATGCATTAAAAACCAAACTGTCTGTAATAGAGATGAGGTGACTTAAACCATAATAATGGTTCAGAGAAATCGTCTGAACCGCAGCAATTACGCACCAAATAATAATATAATAAACAAGGTTTCTGCTTCGGATAAATAGAGGGTGCATCAGGTCGGTTTAAAGGAGTTAGAAATTTTTAATTTCACCTCCGCCAAAAATTACGACACCAGTGATATGAAGCTCCTTTCCGGTATCAATCGCGGAGTTATTGTAGTTTTTTCGCTTATCAGCAAATCCTCCGAAAATAGATAAAACCTCAACGTGAATTTTCCAATCTGCTGGGATTAACATTTTGGTACCACCAAAAATATTTACAACATCAATTACATTCTTACCTTCAGATAATTCGGAATCAAGCATATCGAAACTTGAGCCACCGAATATTGATGTAATTTTTCCTCCTTTAAAGGACTTGGACGTAATTTTACGTTCGCTACCCCCAAACACATTTACTTCATCAATTAAATCGGAAGATGATTCGACGGGCTCGCCAATACAAAAACTATGCTCTTTTTTTTTTCGAAACAGGATCAAAATTCCAATAGTTACAAACACTGCCGGCAAAAACAAACGATGATAATCGAATGGAATATTTAAAAGTCTGGGGATTAACAAGACGACTCCAAAACCAATTAATATATAGCTTAGTAAATTATTTCTTTTATGATTTAAGCTGATAGCACCAATCAAAATCAAAAGTGCCGGGAATGAAAAAATGATATCAAAAATAGAAAAGCTGAACCAATTCAGATTGTCGGCCAATACCAAAAGCCCTAAAAGAACAAGGATGATACCAAGTATTGCCCTTCTATCTATAAACCTGTTATTTGTTTCCATTTGTTAAATATTGAATTTGATGTAAAAGTACTTTGGTTATTACTATGTCTGAACAAAAATTCGGTAAACCAGTTCTATTTACCGGTAAATTAACAAAAAATTCACGATATAAACTTTTGACATTTACCGGGCGTTCCGCCTGATATCAAGCTCTATCAATTCTATAAGCCGATTGATATAAAACCCTTTGGTTGGCCGTTCCAGCCTTTTTACAAAGCATTTCTTTGATATGGCTTCAATATGTTTAAAGTGTGCTATAGAATTTCCTTCTCTGTTTAAAAAATTCAATCGATACGTATTACTGTTTACAGCATTAAACTTTGCTACGCCTGTTAGGTTTTTCAAATTAATTTTGCCATTCGTTTTTGCATTAATAATGTAAATTCCTTTCACAGGAAGAGGTACATTACAGAAATCAGTCACAATCGGTAAAGCATACTTTTTAATATTGCCTCGTATCCTCTTTAGGTTGACCGGTTTATGTCCAAGGTTTTCAAGAGAATCTCCCCAAAGTTTCATTTGTGGGTATCCCGGATGTGCTATGGGTTCACCTTCCTTATTAAGAGTAATTACACAAACGTCATCTGCAAGGAGCTTAAAGCCCCGGTTCAGAAATCCGGCCGCCAGCGTTGATTTACCGGCTCCAGAGTTCCCTGAAAATATCAATGCCTGATTGTCCATTACAATAGCACTGCCATGAAGTGGTAATATTCCACGCTGATGGATAAGCGCACCAAATGCCGAACCAAGCAGAAACAAACGAATTTCATCATCCGACCCACCTTCTTCACGGTCAATAATAATTCGATTCCCGCTTTCAACCAGGAAACAGGCTACGCCGCTAACTTTCAACAGAAATTTATCTTCAAAGGATTTATAGGAGATACCGGAAACTGAAGGTAAGTCAGGCTGCTCTTTAACGTCCCCAAACCTGATTGAAACATCAGGTGTAAAGTCTCCTTCAATCAGCTCAGGCAGGGATAGCTCTGACTCTACAAACAGTCCGAAAACTTGATAAGCCGGCAAAGGATTATTTTTCATGGTTTATTAGGCTGTATTACAAACCTACAAGTTTTTTTTCAAGACTCCTAAATAACTTCGCGGAATCTTAAACGGTTATTGCGATTAAGCAGAATTCCGGTTTTTAAAAATCAAAATCCGATTTAAGGTTTTACCTTTGATTTCAGATTATGTGTATTATGGAAAAGAAAAAACTAACGTATAAAGATGCAATCACTGAAATTGAGGAAATTCTGGATAAACTCGAAAATGAAGACCTGGATGTTGACGAACTAGCGGTTAAAGTAAAACGAGTTTCGCAGTTACTTAGGTTTTGTAAGGAAAAACTTACAGGGACGGAAAAAGAAATACAAGGTATTATTGAAGATATGGGAAATTAACCGGTAGGACAGTTACTGAAGCTTCCTTACACGTTTCAATTTCAATAGATTCATAGGATTACCATGAAATCCGGTAATATTTTTGGGGTAAAACCGGACAGCCATATCATAAAATAAGGGAATTATTGGAGATTCGGTCACAATAATGGCATTCATCTGCTTATACAATTCTATCCGTTTATTTTCATCTGTTTCCGAAATGACCTTTTCGTATAACTGATCGTAAGTTTTATTGCGAAAATGGGTGTAATTAGGCCCATTGGGACAGAAGTTACGACTGTAAAACAACGACAAATAATTTTCAGCATCTGGATAGTCGGCAATCCATGAATTACGGAAAAACTGGAGTTTTGATTGCACCAGGGATTCGCGGAATGGTGCTGCATTATCTACATCAATTTTTATTCTTATGCCCACCTGCGATAGATCGTGTTGAATGAACTCGCACAAATCCAGATAATCCGAAACTGTCGTCAGGGTTATTTCCGGCAAACCTTTTCCTTCCGGGTAACCGGCTTCTGCCAGCAAACGTCTTGAAAGATCTGGGTCAAAACCATATGAAATCCCTTTATCTGAAAAGCCTGGCAAACCTTTCGGAATGATTCCCCATAAAGCAGGTGTTCCTTGGTTATTCCGAAGATATTTAAGCATCTTTGCCCTATCAAATCCATAATTTATGGCTAATCTCACATTCCGGTTTAACAGCGGACTTTCGGGAGCTTTGGATGAGTCAATCATGCATCCCAGATATTCAGTATTTAAATACGGCATCACCTCCATATTAAACCTACGCGAATATTTTGGATTGAGTTTTCCGCTGCGGGTAAGCAGTTCATTTCGAAAAGAAGTCTGAACCCCCCAAACATAATCTAAATTACCTTTCGCAAACTCAAGAAATTCCGATTGCTTGTCATTTATAAAAGTAATGGAGATAGCATCTAGGTATGGCAGGGATTTCCCTGTGGAATCCTTCTCAAAATAATTAGGATTCCTAACAAAGATAAGTTTTTCACCCTCACGCCATGTTTTAAACATAAAAGGACCAGTGCCTACAGGATGATTTCGAAAATCAAAACCATAGTATTCCACAACCTCTCTGGGTACAACAAAACAAAATGGCATCGTGAGCAAACTCGGAAAAACAGAGAACCTTGTTTTTAACCGGATAATAAAAACAGAATCATCAGGTGCCAGAAAACCGTTTGAACCAAAAGATTTGTCAACATCATTAAAGATGGATGCTCCTGGTGATGCTACCTTAGGGTCAATAATGCGGGAAAAACTATACACAAAATCATCGGCGACCACCCTCCTACCCTTTCCTCCCGGAAAAACCTTATGGTCATGGAAGTATACATCTCTCCGTAAATAAAAGGTATATGTCAGACCATCATCCGATACTTTCCACCGTTTAGCAATGGAAGGCCGAAGTCGCAACGAATCATCCATCTCCAGTAACCCGTTGAAAAGTTGGTTAACCGGCCATATGAGTATCTGATTACGGGCAAAAGCAGGATCGAGTGTTGTTATTCCTTTAGATTCGTTATAACGAAACACAGTCCTGGTCTCTTTCTTTTTGTTATCAGGACTACATGAAGAAAAAACACTGACAACCCAAAAACATACGATAACTATTTGAAACTTCATACGATTTTCGCATCAAATTCTCAAGGTCGAAAGTAACACTTTTTGCTAATTGTTTATAAGTTTGGATGCTGAGTTATTTCCTGAATTATCGAATTGTTTTACATTTACAAAAAATTTCAGGAATGAAGTTAAAAAAGTTTTGGTTTTGGTTGTTGCCACTGCTCAAGAACAAGTTCACCCTTACACTGATCGTTTTTCTTGGATGGATTGTCTTTTTTGATCAGAATAATCTTCTCGAACGTATTCAAAACCTTAACCAGCTTCATCAACTGGAAAGGGATAAAGCGTATTATATCGAGGAAATAAAACAGGACTCAGCAAAACTACATGAATTAAAAACCGATAAAAAAAATCTCGAGAAATTTGCAAGAGAACAATACCTGATGAAAAAGAAAAACGAAGATATCTTTGTTATTGTTAAATAAGTCCAAATCCGGTTCTATCCAGTTCCCTGTAAAAGGAAAGTAATTTAACAGGTTCTGAAGAATCAATGGCCAGACCTAACTTCCCGATTAAATTCAAAGCTGCAGTTTCTACTTCTACCTTCCGGTAATAATTTTCGTGTGAAAAATTTAAATATTTGATAACCTTGAAAGCATTAAACCACCTGAAAAATCTGGTTTGAAATGTTTGGAAAGAAGCACTGTTTGCACGAATTGATACTATTTCATCATGAACATTCGCTGCTTGCAGGAATTGGTATAAAGGAGCTGATAATTTTTCACGCAAGAAAGTAAGAGTATCCTGTCTCCCCTCGTACAATTGTTTTACACATCCTATAAACCGATGAATATCTTCAAATGCTGACAAATTATAGGTTTTCATACTTTTATCTGTCATCCACTGCCGCATCGATGCTCCTGTTCCAAAAGGAACTCTATCGGATTCCCTGGGAGAAGGTATTACACGGGTTGTATTAATTTCGGTATACGTTCCAAGAGCAATGATTTTCTGGAGGAAATAAAAATCTTCACCTGCTTGTCTTTTATTCATACCTCCTTGTTTTACATACTCATCCATCCTCACAGCAAAGCTTGATCCCACCGTATGGTAAGCATACGGATGACCGGCATAGCGCAACGACTGATTTAAACACCTCAGATGAAGCTCATACAATGCCACGCCTTTATAAACTTCCGGTTCGAACTCCGCTCCTGAAACCGGATGTTCAAAATATATCGATACCCCCGACGATTTAGGATTCTTTAAAAAATGATTCTCTATCTCGGTCAGATAATTTGCATCACAAACTGAGTCCGCATCAAATCCGATTATAATTCCTTTGAGTTTATTAACAAGCCCTAACCGGTAAACCGCTTCATCCATACCTAATTTTCGGGCAAGACCTACTCCGGCGAATTTCTTAGGTAAATCAGGCTTGTTGATAAAATGAACTTTTAACTTGGAATTTGATACTGATTTAGCCCAGTCCTGTGCCTTATTTAGGGTGTCCTGGTTTTGCTTCAGAATTTCGGTTGGTGAATTCTCGGGACAGTTAATCACAACAATTACTTCTGTGGATGTTGAAGGGCGATCGCAATCCCATAAAGACTGCAATGTTCTGATCAATCCGCTTTCGTTGTAACATGGAATAACAATACAAATGTCCAGATCCGGGTCCGGTTTTTCATCAATGCCAGGCCGGAAACTATGTTTTGCCAAATAAACATTGATAAAGTTTTCCATGGCTAAAAGAAAAAGAGCTGTCCAAAAAGTCAGGAATTGAGCGTAGTCTGGAGACTACACTCAGCGCTCCGTATTGTAGTACAGAGTAGTACGATCGGCGAAATCTCCAGATTCCGCCGCATCGAAGACTTTTGGGACAGCCCTTAATAATATGTAATACGGGATTTACTTGGCTTTTTTCTTCTCTGCCAGGTATTTTGCATTAAGGCCTCCAATGACATCATTGGTAATATTCAACGTACTGTCAGCATAAAGAATACTGCTGGGGAACTGGTTTGCCAGAATGTATTGGTAACCTTTAGTCTTATTGTATTCTTTCAGGTATTCCATAATAGCGTTAATCACCTTCCTTTGGTTAACCTGAGCTTCCTCGGAGAGTTGCATGCGATATTGATCGCGCAGCTGATACAAGCCTTGTTCCTGAGATGCCAATTGCTGCTGCATTTCCTGAGCTTGGGCCTGGGTTACCAAACCCTTTTGAACTTTATTTTGAAAATCAAGTCCGGCAGATTGTAATGTCTTTGATTTACTGTTCAAATCGGCGTCAAGCGATTTACTTTTCCCGTTCATCACAGCAGCCATATCTTTTGCCATTTCATAATGGTTAAGAATCGTGTCAATTTCAACATACACGATTTTACCGGAAGCAATTTGAGCAGTTTTCGTTTCATTTGTGCCGGTTGCTGTACTGGCAGTCTGTTTAGATTTGTTGCAGGACATACAAAGCACAAGTGCAGCAATAGGTATTATACCGATAGTCAGTTTCATATATTTCATAAACATTAAGAAGTTTAGTTATTCGCTGACAAATATAATGTTTTAGGGTTTACTTTTCAAAAAACTTAAAATTCGGGACAAGGAACTGCATGTAACTTCCTCTTTCTGATTTTTGAAAATTCGAGCGCCATAGACAATTCGTGTGCACCGGCTGTTTTATTAACAAGATTCGAAATAGTAAAATCATAACTATATCCTACAGAAAAGTTTCGCTTCTTAATACCGGCTAACAGGGCAAATGAATCACCGCGGTCCGAATTAAACAGTGGTATCCCTCTGTACCATAAACCAAATACCAGTGGAATCTGTGCCCAATACAAACCTACATCCATCTGCGCATTTTTGTTCATTACTGTAACATTATAAGCAACTGTTACTGTTTCGTCAACGGGCTTTAGTAATCTTCCGTAACGATATAAAGTTACGCTACCATATAACGAAGTCCGTAATGGTAACCTGTCTTCATTTCCCAGGAACGATTCGTTGGGTCTCAGTAAATGATCAACTGTGGTACCAAACATCCAGTTTTTAGCATAAACGATCAGAGATGTTGTTCCATCCACCGCACCGACCGATTCTTTGCCAGTTGGCAAATCGCTTGAAGCATCGGTCTTATCAATCTGGCTTGAGAATTGAAATTTTGAAAAATCCACAGACCATTGCAGATAGCTCAAACTCAAACCTGGCCGAAGATGTACATTTTCGGTCAGCGAAAAATCATATGAATATAAAAGAGACAGGTTCAATGGACCAAGCTTTCCGTCGCCTGCCATATCGCGCATCACTAACAGACCTAAACCACTGTTGAAATTGGAAAAGTAATGATCAAAGGAAGCTGAGTATGTAACGTAACCGTTAACCGCAGGCCATTGATTTCTGTAATTAAAAATAAACCTGTTTTGCTCCGTGGCTCCTGCTAACGAAGGGGCCAAATATAGTTTATTTGCATAAAACTGTGTAAAGTGGAAATCCTGTCCTTGTACTTGGAAACAAATCATCAAGATAAG
>DATBXH010000087.1:0-17640 GCA_036514375.1 Bacteroidales bacterium
GGGATGGATGGGTCGTTTCCTCGATAATGCATATCCGGGATATCCGCAGAACTATCCGAACAGTTCCATGCCCGACCCACTGGGTCTTGAAATTGGAAGTACATTTTCTCTTGCATTTAACAGGGAGAGTGGTATTCCGGCAGGTTTCAATATTGAAAGTCCCCAGCAATTTTACGATCTGATATCCGGTGTAGGTGTGGCACCACCAATTACGTTTCCGGACAGCCATGCAGGCGACGAACTCCGTTATCTGATGGAGTTCGAAAAACAATCAAATGCTTATGCAGGCAGGTTAAAAGATGCTTACAACGCAGGCCATAATACGGCGGGTGTGAATTATCCAACCACCTATCCGTTAAATGCTGACCCCAGGTTTGTCAGCAATCCCTTATCGGATCAGCTCCAATTGATCGCACGATTGATATCCGGTGGGTTAAAGACGCGTTTATATCTGTGCCGCATCGGTGGATTCGACACCCATGCACAGCAGGTTGAAAATTACAACACCACCATGGGAGCACATGCAGCCCTGCTTTACCACTTAACCGGCGCTATGAAAGCATTCCAGGATGATCTGGCAGGCCAGAGTTTGGAAGACAGGGTAATATCCATGACGTTTACCGAATTTGGCCGACGGGCATACTCTAATGCAAGTTACGGGACAGATCATGGAAAATCATTTCCAATGTTACTGTTTGGCAGCGCCCTGAAAGGAGGCGTGGTAGGCAATAATGCCAATCTCAGCGACCTTGATGACGGCAATCTGAGGTATCAGATTGATTACAGACAGGTTTACACCACGTTGTTGTCCGATTGGTTTGGGGCATCAAACGATGCACTAAACGCTATTTATTTCGGACCTTGGGAAAATCAGAAACTGGATTTGATTGAGAATTCATTGATACTTTCCAATGCAGGTCCCCAAGTGATAAGTATCGAAGAATTATACCCGAACCCTGTAAAGGAAATGGCTTATCTCGTTATAAAAGTAAATAGTCCTGCCCCGGTGTTAATGCAGATATATGATATAACCGGAAGGTTTATAATGGAACGTAACCTCGGGCGTGGCGTTGATGGCTATGTCCGTTTCGAATTCGACGCAGGAGGTTTGGAACCCGGCCTATACCAATGTTTTGTAAGTGCAGGAGATAATAAAGTGGTAAAGAAATTTTATAAACAATAACTTCCTATTTAAAATTTCCAGCCGAGACCTTATATAGAGCCATTCGTGGGAAACGACCTGCCACAGTGAGCCGGCAAAGGAGTAGCATTCCCCCATCCTTTGTATCAATGGCAGAAGCTATATCAACCGGATTGGAATGACCGAAATAGTCGCTTCTCAATAATTTAGTCGTGTCCTGAGCAAACTGGTACATAACCAATTGCCCGATTTTGGTACTGGTTATAAATATCGTCCGCTTTTGTGAACCCGAATCTTTCTCTCGGATCAAAACCCTGGCGTCTGAAGTAAGTTCTGAAAATTTGGTACCGGCCAAATCATCTGTGGTTCCTAATGAATCAGGAACAACTACTGCTTGCGGCATCAGATAATTATCTCCAAAGGTGTATCGGGAAAGGGCAAACTTTGTTCCCGTAAGATGAAGTGCTGCACTTACAGCACCATCGTATCGGTATCCATTTACAACTCCGGCTTGGCTACCGTTTGAGGCCTTTAAGAAAAGCATGGAGAAACTGTAATTAAAAAAGCTATTCACAAAGTAATGTGTTACGGTACCTCCATCACTGACTTCACCGGCAAAGAATGGAAATTGCTGTCCCAGCTTTGATAAATGTCCTATTACTTTTGCTTCGGCATCTTCCATTACATTAAAATCTTTTTGCCAGACTTCATTGAAGGAAGCATCCGTTTTGGTAATCCTGGTACTTCTCGATGCCCTATCGTAGCTTATAATGAGCAGACCTCCGTCGCTTGTCTGGTAAGTGTAGAGCGGATAAATAATATCCGTGAAAGTTTTAACCACTCCCGCATTCTTCTCTGCATTATTAACAATCATCAGATTAGCCTGAAGCGTAACCTCATCCATGCAGATAAAGTAAGTATCGCCGCCCGTATAAATCAGATTAGGAACAGGATTCACATAACCAGTCACCATATTGCTGCCCCATAAAAATTTGCCCTGAGCATCAGCTGCCATAATGTAGGTACCGGTCCAGGTATATTTACTGGTGTCATTGGCAATCCCTGCCAGCATAATCAGTTGTCCGTCTGATTGCTGAACAATACCCAACGGATAATACGACGAATTCATGTCGTTGTCATTGTAAACTGTCGTAAATACAGCATCAGGAGATGCCGTATTCTTTTTGATATCGCAACCTGCCATGAATAAACTCACAGCAAGAACAATGATGGTAAGAGTTCTTAATTGGGTCATGGGTTTTATTGTTTTGGGTTAAATGGGACATTTCACAGGGCCCTTTTCAGGTTTATTGCCTTTAAGGGAGAAAATCACGTTAATCGAAATCATCCAGGCATTAAGGCTGATATCATCCGGCACGTCAAAGGTGTCGCCAAGAAGCGATTGATTGTTATAACGGTTGGCTTTATTGGTAATATTGTGAAGTCCTCTTTTATACTGAAGATCAAGACCGACCATTGCCCAGTCGAATTTGCGGGAAATACCTCCTCCAACGATCAGTCCCAAATAAGTATGGATATACTGACTCGTTACGCTACCACTCCGGGTGCCTTCAGGGACCTGGTTACTTGTAAAGCCATTGCCTATCACCTCTGTCAACGCTACATTCTGAACCCCGCTTTGAAGAAAGGAGTAAAATGCACCAGCCTGAACATATGGGGTAAACTCTCCTTTAGTTATATCTTCTCTCACAACAATTGGGAATTCTGCATATTTTAAACTTTGTACATGACCATAAACCAGGGTAGTCTTCTCTCCAGTATTTTGGGGGTTCAACCATGCGTATGTTCCGGTGTACTTAAAATTATGGGTTGCAATGGAAGGTTGAATACTTACGTACAGTCTTTCGCTCAACTGAGCCATGGCAATAAGTCCGTACTGACTTCCCAGGTTTTTGTACCATTTACCATAGGACTTTGTATTGGCTGTGGTTGATGAGGATGTGGTTGAAAACAGGGAATAACTCTGCAATAACATTGGGGTTGAAAAATTTATTCCACCTCTTAGTCCCAGCAGAAAAGATATACTCCCTCCTCCATTTGGCCGGCCCGGTAACGAAATAGCGCTAACTATAATAGTATTAAAACCTAAAAAGAAACAAACATTGATACTCTTTAGCAACCGGGAGAACATAGGCATTCCGGACGGTCTTCTCATGGTGTATAGTTTGTAAACAAGCCTTTAACAATCTGTCAAAAAGCTTGTTCAAACTATTGATTACTTATTTACATCCTTTATCTATTCACTGACATGGGTCCGGCAGATGACCGTTATTGGTATTTTCAACGCCTGTATACAGGGTACCTGAATCCTTAATAGCATTGCTTGAAATCCCCAGTAGTGGAATAATGGCAGCAATAGCCTGTTGCTGAACACCCACTACCTGGGTTTTAAAAGCGGGAATAGTGACGGCATCACCGTAATTCAGATCCTGTTCAGCTTTATCCACAATGGCAATCTGGGCCCTGATTTTTGGAATATAACTTTCCAGCAATTCGTTTACCTTCTGAAGATATTCATCTTCAATGACTACTCGTCGCTGATAATAATCCAAAGCTCTGTTTTTTACGCAATCACAATGGGGCAAGGCAAGATCGGCGTGCGGTACTTTAAACTCCGGACAGTTTCCAGTTTGTTTTACCTGGTCAATTTTTTGCTGATACTCGCCTCCAAGCTGGGAAGCTTTCGTGCTAAGCTCATTAAACATCATGTGAACCTGGCCCATAGCTTCCTGAGCTTTACCAAGTTCCTGCATCAAAGCCGGATTTGCTGCATGTGAAGCGCCTTGGCTTTGAGTATGTTGCATTTGTTGTGCCATTTGTTGTGCCTGCTCCGGAGTCATTCCCTTCATTTGCTGAGCTTGTTGCTGCATTTGGGCTATTTGCTCTGCAGAAGGCGCAGACGGGGTAGATGTGCTATAAGAATTGTATGAACCGCCGGACATGGAAGCGTTGGCTAAATCTGTCATGTCTTTCTGCATGGTTGCTTCCAGGTCATTCACGGCTGCACCTGCATCCTTCACACTCACCATACCGTTGGAATTGTCAGTAACCACAGTACACATGTGAAAATTTGCCTTACTGTTCTGAGGCATCGGAACCTTGGCCAACAAACCATTTACCTCAATGGGCAAAGCTTTCTGAGCCTGCAACGCTGTAGTTACCAGGAAAAAGATTGCCATTAAAAAAAGAGATTTTGTTTTCATGTTTTATCAAATTAAACTGTTTTATTCCCCTCCATTTGCTTTATTCTCAATGATAATGGTATAATAACCATACACCAGGGCTTTTGAAATTTCAAGATTAATTTGTCTTGCATCGAATCGGTTATTAACAAGCTCAGGACTGTTGTTGTGTACCGGTAACTCAAAGTCGATGTAAAGGATGGGTGCCAGATTAGCGTTGCCTGACAGGTTCTTCATTTTCTGAGCCAGCTCCATAATTTGCTGATAATAGGCCATTTTGTCGTTGCTGGCCTGCATTTTCCTGTTCAATTCCTCCATTTGGGCCTTGAGCTTTTCGGCTTCTTCTTTCATATTACCGGCCTGTTCTTTAGCTTTCCCTGATTGTGCAAGCTTTTTCATTTCTTCAATATTTCTGAAATACTGGTCGCTTTGGTTTATGCCAAGGTTCTGTTTTATGCCGTAAGGGAACTGCCATAAACCATTATCGTTAGGATCGGGAGAGAAGCCTGTGAGTAAAATGGTATCCTTACCGGGGTGACAGAAATCCATGTGTAACCGTTGCAGATCGGTGGTATACTGCCTGGCTCCGACATATTCAGGTCTTGGTCCCTGCGTAACCATTTCGTTGGTAATAATTTGACAGTCGATACGCTGATAAGGCTTTTTGGATTTTCTTATGCCCAGGATATCTTTCGCATTGTCGTCGGCAATAACCCAGCGATAGCATTGATTTGAATCTTTTTCAAAGTCAGGAATGATAAAACATTTGCCTTTGAGGTGGGATATCATATAATTTCCTTCTCCTCCGGCTTTCACGTCCATCTCAACGGATAGCTGGAAATTGTTCATGATGTCGACAAGCTTTACAAGAAATTCATCGGAAGACTTATCATCGCTACCAAATAGAGCTTCCTGGCGTAAGAGTGTTAACAGAAACGGGATGTTGCCAATCTGTGTCCAATCGTTGTGGCTAAGTTTATTGTAATAATAGTCATAATTTTGTTTAACCAGCCAGACCAGATCTCCGACATGGCTGTCAAAATCGTCTTGACCTGTTAATAATCCCCAATCTCTGGCAGCAGAAAGATAGGTCTGTATAACTGCCCATGCAGCTTTGTAATTTTTTCGGTTGTCGTGCAATAATTTTTCAGCTCGTCTGTAATAGTGGCTTGCGATATTAATGACTGCCTCGTTTAACTTGTAAAGGTCGAGGTAAGCACATGGCCCCGATTTTGAAGGATCTTTTTTATCATGGTGAAAAAGAGGAGCCATATCCTCTCCCATGCCATTTTCAGTATCTATTCCCATCAAGGCAAAATCATGGGCTATCATCAAACCTTCCCTTATATACTTGTCTTCCGGATGGGGAAAATCTCTTACAAAATGTGCCACTATGGTATCATTGTCTTTTCGTGCTTGGCTATCGCAGGCAAAGCAAGTGTAATCAAATTGAGGCGGAGAAGGATTTTGCAGATCAGCATCTTTGTCGTGCCGGTGAGTATTGTAGTATTGCATGATTTCGTCATACATGGGCTTATATTTCTCACAAGCTGAAGATGCTATACTCGCTAAAGTTATGTTGTTTTTGCTGCCTGAGCTAAGTAAATCCTGGGTTTCATCAATCTTATAACCAGTCCATTCTTTTTTTGCGTCATCTGCAACTGGTTGCAGAGTCTCATTTAAATGGTGAGTAGTCAGATCGATATTATCTCCCGGGTTGGTAAGTTGACTTTCCCAATTTTCAATTTTTTGTAAAGCCTCGTCTACCCTTTTATTCCACTCGTCCTGCCCCTGCGATTGTATCTCTATTTTGTTATCCGGAGTAATATTGATGGTGCCTCCCAAAACAAACGTGCTATCCTTATCTATAGCGAATGAGGTTTTTGAGTTCCAGTGCCCTTTAAACCAAAGAAGGTGATGTGGCCCTGCCAAACCGGTTGTGTCTGAAAAACCCTGGGCATTGGAATTAAGGTGTACTGCCAGAAAGATTGTCAATAAAACAGATGCATGTAATTTCACAGGAAGTGGAATTTTATATTGAATGAAATCTTACATTTTCACAAATTCAACCCTGCGGTTATTGGCTTTTCCTTCCAGGGTATTATTATCGCTGATGGGTTTCGTGTCGCCAAAACCTTTGGTAGATAAGCGGGAAACATCAATGCCCATGCTTACCAACTGAGCTTTCACGGCATCTGCACGGTCTTGTGAGAGGGTTAGGTTATGGGCTGCACTGCCTGTATTATCGGTGTGCCCGTCAACTTCAAATTTAATTTCCGGATTTGAATTCATCACCTGAACAATCATGTTGAGTGTTCCCATGCTTTCGGGTTTGATGGTTGCTTTATCTACATCGAAATTAATACCATGGGTTATGATCTTTGATTCAGTGAACTTTTTACCAATCATATTCATTTCACCACCCGATGCTAACCTGACATTTTTGAAAATAATAGGATCGTCATTCGAACCGATGCCTCCAAACCCCAAAGATGTCGGCGTAAGGTTAACACTGGGTATCACCAGGACACGATACTGATCGACATAACACTTTAGCTGATTGTTCTTGTAAATCAGAGCACCATGATGCCATTTACCAAAGAAATCTTTATCAGACATTTCTTTATCGGGATAGTCGGCACTGAAATCTCTGGGGAAATAACCGGTTGAAACTCCTCCACGGGTACCAAATGTGACTATACCTTCCTTATCCTCCGATGACTTCAAAAAAACATTGATACCATAGGCACCTCCATCCTTAACAAAATAATCGAATTCAACTGTAAAGGGATCGGTGAGATATGAAGAAGTCTTCATTCTTGGAATGACTCTCGCATAATTTCCTTCGGTAAGGCAAAAAGCCGGTACCCCATCGATCACGTTTATAATTCCCTGGCCTTTTTCAAGATCCCAGTGAGCGGGAAATTCACCATCCTGATCATCAGAGAAATTGTCGTCGAATAAAATTTTGTCCCCCGGAACAAAATCATAATTGGAATATACTTTTAAAGTAGGAACAGCTCCTGCCTCTGAAGATCCTGTTTTATCACTACTAACTTTATTGTCGTTACTGGTCGTAGATCCATTATCGTTTTTCTTCTTACTTGGATCCAAAACACTATCCATCGCTTTGTCCGTGGTGTTAGCTGTTTTATCGTCTGTTTTATCTTCTACATGGCTTTTCACGGTTTCTTTTAACCGGCTTAGGAACTGTGCTTTCACGTAATATTGATTTAATGTAAGCACAAGGAATATACTGCCTGCTATCTTGGTGAATGTTTTCATAGCTTGTAATTTTTGATGTAAAATTACATTCAGGCTGAGCACTGTACAATCGGATGAAAATCTGATTTTGGTGATTACGATCTTTTTATCTTTCGGATGGCTTCCACCTTGGAATTCACCTGCAGCTTTTCGTAAATGTTGGTAATGTGGGTGCGAACAGTACTGAGACTAATCATAAGTTTATCGGCAATCTTCTGGTAACTTAAACCTTCGGAAAGAAATTCAAGTATTTCTCGTTCACGGTTTGTCAGACCATAATCGGGAAGTTCAGGCCTCAGCTTCTCGCGGAAAAGCTGTAATGTACGGTTTGCAATACTGGGCGACATGGGAGCACCACCGGCATATAAATCCATAATAGCTTTTACAATTTCATCGGGTGTCGACTTCTTAAGAATATAGCCGGAGGCTCCTGCACAAATAGAATCGAATATCTTGTCATCGTCTTCAAATACCGTGAACATTAAGATACGGACAGATGGAAAATAATTACGGACGATTTTAACACCATCAATACCGTCGATTCCCGGCAAACCAATGTCCATGAGTACAACATCGGGAATGTCGGTATTGAGGTCGTTTACCACATTCAACAGATTTTTCAGCGAAGCCACACAATGCATCCCGTCAGTCTGACTAAACAGGCTTTCGAGGCTGTTACGCAATGCATGGTTGTCTTCTATGATAGCCACTTTAATCATAACCTCAAAATTCCGGATTTATTACCCTAAAGTCAATCGGATGTTCATTTGATTTTAACTTTTAAAATAATTTCAGTTCCGGAACCTAAACTTGTAAGAACGGAGAGGTCGGCGTCCATCATAGCTGCCCGGTTCTTCATACTCAGTATACCATTCCCATCAAAATTATCTACCATCTCAAATCCAATCCCATTGTCCTTCACACGTATCTCAAAAACACACTGGTCAAAACTTATGTTTATGTTAGCCAGGGTGGCGTTGGAATACTTCACAAGATTGTTGATCGATTCTTTGAGGATCAAATAAATATGCTGCCTTTCCTCCATCGAAAATTTCAGCTGGCTCAGGTGATCCTGGATGGTAATGTTATAATCGATATTCCTGGCTTCGAACAGGTTGGAAGCAAAACGTTTGATACGTAATAACAAGTTTTCCAGTGAATCATTCCTTGGATTAATGCTCCAAATGATATCGTCCATCTTTTCCATGAGGGTCACAGAGCTGTCCTTAATCTCATGAATCATCTCACTTGCATGTCCGTTACGCTTTTCTTTCAGGATGAGATCGCTTAAGATGGAGATAGAACTTAGTGTCGATCCAATATCGTCGTGTAAGTCCTGGGCAATCTTGTTGCGAATGTTTTGCATTTTAGACTGAAGCACTTCGTTGGCTTTGAGCTGTTCGATCAGTTTCTTCTGACTTTTGATTTTTTCTTTTTCAGCAGCATGGCTCTTGTATCCTAATCCAGCAGTAAAACAACTAATTTCCAGGATTATGCCTATTTGTGAAAACAGTACCATATTGTGAAACCCCAGGTTGATGGAGGTATTATCCATCAGGAAGGTAAAAACAAGTCCCAGGATATTCCCAATGCCAACAAATAAACTGCCGGTGAGAACGTAATAGATCAGAGTTTGCCTCTTCCCGAACAGGTAAATAATAAAGGAAGTAGCCAGGATAAACACACCAAGAATAACAAGGGTGAATAATTCTCCCTGTAATCGTTGGTTAAATGTAGTTAGAATGAGAATGAGATCGAATACCGTGTACAAAAGTAAAAAATGTTCCAGTCCGACGATCCATTTGTTTAGCCTTTTGTAGTTCGAGGGAATATCCAAAAAGTTCCGTACAAACCGGAAATACAGAAAATACGGAACAATGAGCAGCGTCTTTCCAAGGTACACCTTCAACAATGGGAAACGTGAAAAAATAAATTCTATACCATACATTGTTTCGTATTTGCTTAAAAAATATAAGGAGACAACAAGCAGATACAAAAAATAGTACATATATTCTTTTCTCTTGATTATAATCCACTGAAAAAGAACATACAAAATCTGGCACAATAAAAATCCCTGAAACAGTATTTGAAAAACAGTAAAATAGCGACTGCTTTCGTAATCGCTAAAAAAAGAGGAATAAAAAGAATTCTGGTCATATATCTCAATGCCATTGAAACCATACTCAAGTGTACGTTGCCTCAGGCTTACATACACCACGCCAGCCTGATGAGGACTAAGGTTGAGAGGAATCGTTCCTGCCATTTTCTCTTCCGGTGACATATCGTTTCGGTTAGGTCGTAAAGTACCATCTTCGATAACTTTCAGCGGGTATCCCGGTGAAATAAAGTACATATCAATAAAGTCAATTAACCCGCAGAAAAAATTCAATCGTAGTGCGCTATCCGATTTGTTATGAATAGCAAACTTCAGCCAATATGAGTACGTACCGGGTTGTGCATTTATTCGCGCGAAGAGGGTTTGGTATGAAATATTAAAATCTTTTTGCTGAATCCCGGAGAAACCAAGCTTTCCTGTAGAATCGATAAAACATTCTGCGTCTTTTACGAGGACGTATCGGTTAATGCCATATAATTTAACGGGTGAGGAAACTATTGAATCTTGTTGAGCAAATATCCTTAACGTTGTAAAAAGTAATGGAAGTAAAAGTAAAGATGACTTCACCAATAGATAATTTTATAGCATACAAGTTCATTTATAACTTATTTGAGTTCAAATTGTTCATGACCTTTTGACAAATCAGCCAAGACGAAATAAAAAAGCCTCATCCGGCTAAAAACGAGGCTTTTTTATTGTATCATACAGGTATCAGTCTTTCAGATCTTCTTCTTTTTCGTTTAAAACGCTTTTATCATCAGCCCCTTCCGGAATTTTAACTTCACCATCCAACTCGCTATTTTCCGGTCGATTCTTAATCAATGCCTTTTCCTCACGTTTCAATTCCCAATCCTTCCTGATTTCATGTTTATTCGCTTTTATAGCAGCGAATGAAAGTTCCCGGGCTCTCATGGAATGAAGCACAGCCCTTTCGAATTTTCCTTCTCTGAATAAAGTCCTTGCGAATCGCTGATGATGAACAGCTTTAACCAAATCACCGGTATAAACTTTCCCTACAGCTACCGTTTCCTTTGCATCCCTGATAATCAAATTTGTCCGGTTGAGAAACATTCGGGTACGCATTCTTTCCTGAGCCTGAATAGAACCTGCATTAACCAGAGTCAACGTTACTGCACAAAAGATAAATAATTTTAGGTACCTGTTCATAATTGAAAATTTAAATTAGTACTTAAAGTTAGGATAATTATACTTTACAATGAAATAAGCATTCTATAAAAGTTCCAGGATGCAAACACCGGAGAGAGGCTACCACGGCAATAACTTCTGGCTCCCTTCGTGTTCCAGTAACCATTGTTTTCGCCAGAGGCCACCTGCATAACCTACCAAATCACCACTATTACCTATCACCCGGTGGCAGGGAACAATAATACCAATCGGATTCTTACCATTAGCGTTTCCAACCGCCCGTACAAGTTGCCTGGAACCCAGATTATCAGCCAATCGACCGTACGACGTGGTTTTCCCGAACGGAATTTTGGTCAGTTCTTTCCATACCTTTTGCTGAAATTCAGTGCCCACAAATTCCAAAGGCAAATCAAATTGTTCGCGTCTGCCTTCAAAATATTCTTCCAATTGTTTAATAGTTTCCAAAATAATAGCCGATTTGCTGGCCTCAGGTATACTGCTGCTCATCACCTCTTCAGATAAAAATTGAACTGAGAGTAAAGCAGTTTCATTCGCCTCTATCTTTAATAACCCCAAAGGGCATTGGTAGTATCCGGTATATTTAGCCATAGTTTTGCGTTGTAAATGTTTGAGTTATCTCATCGCAGGTTTCAACTAGCATAGATAATTGAACGTGTCCAAAATGTACTTCCTTGCAGCGTAGTCAGGAGGCCTACGCCGAGCAAAGTATCAAAACAGCTTCAACTGGGTATCCGGTTCCTTTTCTTTTTTCTTTTCCCGTGCAGACATTTCAAACAAATTCTGTTCAATGTTCTCCAGGAATGGACTTCGGGGCAATTGCAATTCTCTGTTGTTCATTCTTCTCTTAATGGCATGCGATAAATAAAGATATTTCGATGCTCTTGTCATACCCACATAAAGAAGTCGTTGTTCCTCGGCTATATCGGGTTTGTCAAAATACAGCGAATAAGGCATGATACCATCCTCACAACCGGGGATAAATACGCAACCAAATTCCAGACCCTTGGATGCATGCATGGTCATCACCGATACTCTTTCTGCCTTTGATTCCCAGGTATCCACGCCGGCACCTAACCGAATCTGGTGCAGAAAACCTGTAACATCTGTTCCAAAAGATGCTGCCATGTCAAGAAGTTTTTGCACCTGGTATTCCTGCTTTTCTCCGGATATCGTGGATATACGATCGATAATTTGTAAAAGAAGATCATGTACGTTCTCATCCGCAACCAAATCGCTGAATATTTTCAAATCTATGTTTTTCTCTTGCAACACAGCCAGAGTTAGTATATTATCCTTTGATACCAGGTAAGAAAGAATATCGAGAGCGGTTTTTAATGGTTCGCGGGTAAACAACGATTCGCGGCCTACCATCTGATAAGGAATGTTACGCTCGGTGAAAACAGTTTCGATAACTTCCATTTGAGCACGGGTACGGCACAATACGGCAAAATCCGACAAACTGTTTATCTCACTATCATTATCAGCCTGTAGTCCGCGGTCCATAGAATGAAACTGCAAGCCACCCATCAACTGGTCAATAGTTCGGGCTATAAACTCAGCCTCGGCTCTGTCTGTAGTATGAGTATCGATTCTTAGTTTTAATCCGCGAGATGTACCTTTTAGCGTGTCATCTGCCGTAAGGTTCAGTACCTGTGTGGAGGCAAGAAGAATCCTGTCCGTACAACGATAACTCTTTTTAAGTTGATACGACCGGGCTGCAGGATGATCTTCGGTAAACCGCCTAATAAAGGTAATGTCCGAACCACGGAACCCATAAATGGATTGGTTGGGATCGCCAATGACAAACAGATTCCCATCCGTAGGCGGCAGCAGGCGCTTTATTAATTGATACTGACCATAGTTTATATCCTGATATTCATCAATCATAATCCACTGAAACCGCTTTGTATACTGCTCTTTCAGCTCACCGGAAAAATGAAGCAGCAAATTGGGCAGATAAATCAGATCGTCCAGATCAAATGTATTGGCTTCGATAAGTGTTTCCTGGTATTTCTTAAAAACCGCTTTCAATTCATGAACAACAATATCTTCTTCGGTTTCCAGGTTTTGTTTTACCAGCGAAATCTCCACAGCCAGTTTTTTACATTCCTGCTCTTTCTTTCCTGTTATTTGGTGAAGCAGAGCCAGCCGTTCTTCATCTCCTGCTAACAGGAAACCTTCACTGCGGCCGGTTCGGGCAAGGTTTTCTTCCAAAATCCGAAGCCCAAGAGCATGGAAAGTCGTAACCGTAAGCTTCCGAACAGATTCGGTCTCGATCGATTTTTCGAGACGTTCGCGAATTTCACCGGCAGCTTTGTTGGTAAAGGTAACGGCCAAAATATTTGCCGGATCGGCACCGTAATGATCAATAAGGCAAGCTATACGGGAAGTAAGTACACGTGTCTTTCCTGTACCCGGTCCGGCCAGAACTAAAGCCGGGCCCTCGTGGTGCATCACAGCCTGCTTTTGTTCAGGGTTAAAAGATGCCAGCCAATCTTTGGTTTCTTGTTCGTCCGGTTCCTCCGGTGCGCCGTCCAGGGCGTAGTGCTGTTCCATCAGGCTGCGGTATTCTGCGAGATCGAAATTGAGCAGTTTTCGTTTGGGCACGGTGGCAACCTTCGTATCCAGGAACAATTTCTCGCCTGCTTCGTAAAGCTTGGCTTCTCCGGGATTAAATACTTTAATGACACCATATTCGCCATCGAATCCTTCCTTAATGATGATTTGTCCGTTGCGCATCCGGCGGATAGCTTCAGCCAGTACGGGACCTCCGGCCGATTCAATCGTCTCCATATCGTTATGGAGCAGAATATCGAATTCGCTCCCTAATTTTTGCAGTAAATTAAAATAGATTTGCTTTACTTTTTTGGAAGATTCGCCGGACTCATAAATCTCCGAAAGAATTTCAGGCAACGGAATGATTGATTTAAATTCCCTTCGATTCGGGCGTTGCGAGATATCCGTTCGATCGGATATTTGTGCAATACGGCTGGCCACGCCAACCACTACGCGTCGTCCACAAACCGGACAAACAGCACGATTACGAAGTGTTTCAACCGGGTTCCAGCAAACGTTACATTTGCGATGACCGTCGTAATGGTATTTACCTTCCTGCGGGTATAAATCGATGGTGCCCAGAAAGGTCTCACCGTCAGCCCGCTTCATGGCCTCAAAAATTCTGTGGTAATCCATGCTGCAATTGAACATGTTGGCATTACGACCGAGCCTGTCAGGCGAGTGGGCATCCGAGTTGGATACCAGGGTAAACTTGTCCAGAAAGCTGCACATCCAGTTAAGTGCCGGGTCGGTGGATAAACCGGTCTCTACGGCAAAAATGTGTTCCGTTAAATCCTCAAAACACTCTTCTACAGAATTAAATCCGCCTTTTTCGCCCAACACCGAAAACCAGGGAGTCCAGATATGGGCAGGGATAAAATGAATATCTTTTGAAATATGAAGTGCCAGATCGAGCAGATTCTTTGAATCGAGCCCCAGGATAGGACGACCGTCCGAAGTAATATTTCCGATTTTTGAAAGCTCTTGCTGCATCTTTTCCACCGTTTCGAAATCGGGTGCATACAACAGATTATGAACCTTCCGCACCTTACCATTCTTCTTGTAAATATTGGAGATCTCGGACGATAAAAGGAACCGGACTTCACGGTTTTCCGTTTCCGCATGGGTAAATGGCAGTTTTATCCTCAGCTCAGGTTTGAGTTTAAATAACCCCGGTTCGGCAGGAATAAGCTTTTCGCGTAATTCCTTTATCCAACCGGGATGTGTAAAATCGCCCGTAGCAATTAACCCGATGCCTTTGATGCGAGCCCAGTAATCCAGGTGTTCAGGATCGAGTTCTTTACTGGTGGCCAGCGAAAAATGAGAGTGTATGTGAAAATCGGCAATAAAATTCATAGGTGGGGATTTTAGATTAAACGTCAAACAAGTCCTGATTTTCCCAAAATCCGGGATTCTTTATAAAGATCAAAATTAGGAAGGAAGACACAAATCCTCATGGGTAAGTTCAACCAAATTATGAACAGTTTTCCATTTGGAAAGAAAGTACAAATACTTAAATTGCTGAATATTTATCATCAACTTAGTAGCATTAAAATTTTAAAAGCATAAAGTTTCAGGCATTTAAGGTTGTTGATAAATTCTTTGTTTAATCAGGTATAGTTGTTTCAAAAACCCGGGGAGAATAACCACAGGCAAAATGCCTTATCTTTGCCCATCTTTTTTTCAAGTTTATGGTCAGAAAAATCTGGAACAAGGACTTTATCCTGCTCATGTCCTCCAATTTTTTAATGTGCGTTACGTATTACTCCATTATCTCCACGTTACCGATATACCTGGTAAGCGAGCTTCGTGCCGGAGAAAGTGAAGTAGGGCTTGTATTAGCCGCATATACCATCGCGTCGGTTATGGTACGACCTTTCGGAGGCTTCTCGCTCGATAAATTCGGGCGTCGTACCGTTTTTCTTTTATCATTATTGTTTTACACGATCTTCTTTTGTGGTTACCTGGTGGCTACCTCCATCTCCCTGCTGGTTTTATTGAGGTTTGTTCAGGGCATCACCTGGGGTGTAACCACGATTGCAGGTTCCACCATTGCCGTAGATATTATTCCACCTGAAAAGCGTGGCGAAGGAATTGGCTACTTCGGAATGTCCACCACACTTGGAATGTCCATCGGTCCTGTAATGGGTTTGTTTGTGTATCATCATTTCGGATACATGACTGTATTTGTTGCCTGCATTGCCGTTAGCATTATAAGCCTTGTATGTGCCGGTGTTATCCGGTTACCGCAACGCAACCTGTCGGAGAATCTTCAACTCACACTCGGAAATCTGTTCGACCGGAAGGCTGTAGTTCCTTCGCTCAACCTGCTTATCATTATGTCAACCTATGGCGGGCTCATGTCGTTCATCGCCTTATACGGCCGCGAAATTGGAGTTCAAAACACATCGCTGTTCTTTCTCATCTTCTCCATAGGCATCATAACATCGCGGTTTTCGGCAGGCAAATCATTCGACCGAAACGGTCCGCTCCGCATTCTCACCATTTGCTTAAGCCTGCTTATCATTGGATTTCCTTTACTGGTGATATTCAACAATGCAGCCGGTTTTTACACATCGGCACTGATTATCGGGTTTGGCATTGGTGTGGTGTTCCCTGTCTTTCAGGCTATAGTCAACAACCTGGCAGACCCGTCGCGTCGCGGAGCAGCAAATTCGACACTTTATACAGCCCTGGATATCGGGATGGGAGCAGGTATGGTAATGATGGGATATGTGTCACAATACATCAGTATTTCGGCTACATTCCTGGTAAGCACGGTCATCATCGCGGCAGGACTTCTCGTTTTCCGAAAATTTACCGCTCCTTATTATAAAAAGCAAACGGCATCATAATCAGATAGTGGTTTGGTCATTTCACCCACTTTCAAATGAGACAATAATTGACTATTTTTGGATAAAAACTGATTATGAGCGAAAACGCATATAAGATATCCTTGAATTATAGTCAAATTCTTGCATTGGTAAAGCAATTACCTAAAAGGGATAAGGCAAAGTTGAGTAAAGAATTGGCAAAAGAGGCTGTTGATATCAGACTGACAAGATTATTAAAATCCTTTTCAACTGATGAATTGACAGAGGAGATGATAAATCGTGAGGTCGAAAACGTAAGATCAGAGATTTATGCCAGAAAAAAAGAAAGTTAAAATCATAACTATCGAAGAGTTGGAAGAATTGATTAAAGAAGCTGGGGGCTGAATCCAGGAATTTGAAATAATCTCTCACCATCAAATATAACTTTAAAATCAATATTTTGTAAGCCTTAACCCTACGACTTTACCCTGTTCCGGGTCCAACAATATCCTCTCCTTTATGCTTTATACGCATTTAAATTTGTATAAACAGAAAAAAGATACGTACGAATAGAAATTGGTTCCGTCGGAATAGAAAATGGAGACGTATAAATAGAAATTGGAAGCGTACAAATAGAAAAATTAGGCGTACGAAATGACTTTCCAGACGTAATAAAAGCAAATCCAGACGTCCAAATACAAAATCAATTCGATATAAACGAAATATAAATGGTCAATTTAGTTATCCGATATGTTTTTTATGTGCAATAAGTTGTAAAAGACAAATATAAAATTGAACTTTACGTTATCCGATAAAAAAATTCAGTTATGGAACCAATCGATGTACTGCCGCTGATCCTCCGGGAAATGAAACGAAACCACGTTTCCAAAGTCGATATGGCCCGGCAGCTTCAAATAAGCCCCTCGTCGGTACAAGGTATGCTCGGCCGTCCGACTCTCCAGGTTCAAAAACTGGCAGAACTCTCCGAAATTTTCAAATACAATTTCTTTCGCGAGATAGCCGACATGCTGCCTTATGCAGAACCTGCCAGTGCAACCGTCACAAATGATGCAAAGGAAAAGGATGAACTACAGGAGCGCATCAAGGCCCTTGAAATGGAAGTGGGTATCCTGCGGCAAACGCTTAAAGATGTGGTTTCCCGATAATACTTTTGTATCATGACCAAGACCAATGCGGCTCGTCTTCTGGACAAACAAGGTATCACCTATGAATTGATCGCATACGAGGTCGATGAATCGGACCTGAGTGCCACTACCGTTGCTGCTAAACTGGGACAACATATTGAGCAGGTATTTAAGACACTGGTACTGAGAGGCGATAAAACAGGTATTTTCGTTTGCGTGATTCCCGGAGGCGACG
>DATBXH010000088.1:0-5380 GCA_036514375.1 Bacteroidales bacterium
CCAGTCACACTTTGTCATCTTTCAGGGACAAAAGAATCACAACGACGAGGTGGTGAAGAATGCCCAGTGTTTTATCGAAGCAAATTACCAGGATAAAATAACGGTGGACCAGCTAACCGATAAGTTTGCCGTTGGCAGGCGAAGCTTTGAAAGGCGCTTTAAAAGTGCCACCAACAATACAGTAATTGAATACCTGCAACGGGTAAAGATAGAAGCGGCCAAACGAAGCTTCGAATCCAGCCGGAAAAATATCAACGAAGTGATGTTCGAAGTTGGCTACACCGATACCAAAGCATTCCGCGATGTATTTAAAAAAATTACCGGCCTCACGCCCATCGAGTACCGGAATAAGTATAATAAAATGGGGATGGTTGATTAAAGATTCGAAAATTCCAAAGATTGAGCCCACTCAGGAAAGTCTTTTACCCCCTAATCCCCCTATAGGGGGACTGAAAATTCAAACAGGTTGTAGAAGTCCTATTGTTATAAAGGTTGTACAAGGCAAAATCAGCAAATTAAGCCGCATAGCGGCGACCTATTTGTAGAAACCGAAAGATAGATTACCTCTAAGCCGCATCGCGGTGACCTCTTGTTGTCCCATTTGGCATTGCTTCTGGTAATGAAATTTTATAGGTCACCGCGATGCGGCTTACTTCATCTGCCAAATGCAAATTGCTACAAATAGGTCGCAGCGATGCAGCTCTGGGGAACAAAGAAGTCATGAACGGAAAAACCCTTGACAAAATTAATTCACAAATAAAACTAATTCGTAGGTTATTAGATCCTTAAATGTGTTTGTCCTGATATAACCCTGAATTATAAAAGAAATTCCTTCCATATCTTTATCTTTGCTCAACCTAACAAATTTTACTAAAATGAAAAAACTATTCATGCTAATGGTAACTGCATTTGCAGTAGGTAACTTATTTGCACAAGACATTGATCTGCCGGCACCTCAAAAAACCGGTGGTATTCCCCTGATGGAAGCTCTCTCCAAACGTTCAACAGCTCGCGCTTTTGATTCGAAAGAATTATCGATGCAGCAGATTTCGAACCTTTTATGGGCCGCTTTTGGTGTTAACCGTCCCGACGGAAAACGTACCGCACCTTCGGCAAGAAATTTCCAGGAGACGGATATCTATGTACTCCTGAAACAAGGCGCGTATGTATATGATGCCAAGAACAATAAGCTCGTCCAGGTGCTTGCCGAAGACATCCGAAATCTTGGAGGTACACAACCCTTCGTGAAGGATGCACCCGTTACACTTATCTTTGTGGCCGATTTATCGAAGATGGGAAATGGGGATAAACAGGGCAAAATGAATACCGCCAGCATCGATGTGGGATATATTTCGCAAAATGTATATCTGTTTAGCGCCTCGGAAGGACTGGTAACCGGCGCCAGAGGATCGGTTGATCATGCTACTCTAGGGCCAAAACTCAAACTAAGAGAAGATCAGGAGATCATTCTCGGGCAATCGGTGGGTTATCCGAAGCAATGAGCGTGAAAAAATAATTAGGAAATACAATTCCCCGGCAAGGAATTATAATCGTTTAATTTACCCCCTAATTCCACAACCGTTTTAATATAAAATACCGTCAAATGCTATTTAGCTCCATAGGAGCGGCCTATTTGTAATTATGTGTGGAAATGAAAATCTGTTTCTTCGGCGCACGGATAAACTTCGTCCGGAGAATGATCCCTGATGCGCCGAAATTCAACGCCCTTGCAAAGAGACGTTCTTCTCGGCGCATCCATGTGCATCGCTTTTCTCATAATAATTCGTGCGCCGAATAAAAATCATCGTTTTCCAGGTGCTACAAATAGGTCGCTGCGATGCAGTTCCTTTATTAATTTCCATCCCGCTCCCCAAATCCTGATACCAATTTCCCCAACCTATAAATTTCCGGCACGACTCTTGATATTATAATATTCAAATTATTATGCCCCGATTAAGAAAATCAATTCTTTCACAAAAGCTTCAAGATGATTTTCTAAATCGGGATAAACCCAACTAAAGCAAATAGTTTGCCTCCTTCATCGGCTTCTATTGCTTAATTTGAGTTTATAATATTGAATTGTTTACTAAGCGTATTCGTAATTCCATCATCAGTTGAATCTGCTATTTTTCATATCGCTGATATGGTTGGTGGGCATGGCAATTTCGCTAATAACCTTACGAACTGACCTGTATAAAGCCAACTTCTTTCTTGCTCTTGCTTTTCTGAGCATGGCATATGTATTCGTTTATCTGATGAAATTTTACGGGCACTGTATTCATGAACTTCCCATACTCCCTCATTCGCAATTCATTTTCCTCTATCTTTCAGGAATATGCATACGGCTTTACACAAACATCCAACTGGGACACGAAATTCTTTTCCGCTTCAGGAATTCTTATCACATATTATTCTTTCTTCCCGGATTGCTGCATTTTGTCAATCACTCGTTTGCCGAAACGGCTTGTATTGTTGCCGGTGCGGTCGTTTTTCCGGTGTATATGATCCTGTCGTTTCGTGCGGCAACCGGATATGAAACAAAGAACGGAGAGCATGATCGGAGGATGGTCCTTTGGCTTAAAAAGGTATCCGTCATTTTTGCCTTGATTGGCCTTTCTGTGTTGTTGCCGGCAGCCAATATACGTTTGACCGAAATGTTGGGTACGATCCTGGCATTGGTCCTTTGTGTGCTTACAGGATATTTGTTTTTATTGTATACCCATCATGCCGAATATTTTCATAATGCCAAAAACGGTCCTAACCGTAACGGTAAATATGCCAATTCCCCGCTCAGCGACCAACAACTCACCAGATATGCCGGCCAGGTTAAGCATCTGCTCGAAACGCAGAAGTGCTATCTCAATCCGAAGCTGACACAACATGAACTGGCAAAAATGATCCATATCTCTCCTCACCAGTTATCGCAGGTGCTAAGCCAAAAGATGAACGACAGGTTTTGCAACATTGTCAACCGGCGCCGTGTGGAAAAAGCAGCCGAGCTGCTTTGCCGGCCCGAAAACAATTGTTATACCGTCGAAAGCATTGGTCAGCAATGTGGTTTTTGCAACCGTGTAACCTTTTTTAATGATTTTAAGAAATACAAAGGAGTTTCACCGGCAGAGTTCAGGAAATAATGAGTGGGATTAAAAACCTGTTTAAAATCTCAATTCTCTTAACACAGAGAAATTAAGTAACTACTACTCAGGCAAAGTGGCTAATCTGAAGGTAATGTGCAACAACTTTAAATGGTATAAAGAGGACACAGAGAGCACAGAGCAGATTCTGATTTCATCGGAATCCATTCTCTGTGTATCTCTGTGTCTTCTCCTCTTTCACTATATTTGATGTTAACACTTTGTAAATTAATTAAAATAGGCCTCGCATAGAGGTATATTATTTTCTCTGTGTTAAAAATTAAAACAGTCTCCGATAAACTAATCTTCATTCTAAATGAAAAAAGGCCAAGTCATCACGACTGAGCCTTTCAATAACCAACAAATCCAAACTGTACTAAATTACAAATTATCCCAATTCCAACAAAAGCAAAATGAAATAATGATTAAAACCCTACCGGGGATAATGCTTAGAAAGGGCAATGCCTGACAGCAAATGAAAAATTTTTAATCAATGTCGTTTAGTTAAGAAAATATAGCCTCTTTTGGATGAGGTCTTTGAAAATAAATAAGAAATCAGGTAAATAAACGGATACTCATCATCTTAAAATCCAAATCATCACACAAAATCAGTTATAATAATATAGATAACAATCTCTTACAGCAATGTTAAAATTTATTGGCCAATAAATTTTAACGTAAAGATTCCTTGGATTTAACCACTACTCCCCTTTTTCGATATCAACCTGAAATACTTCATTTTACTTTTGATCCGGAAGAACGGCAGGAAGAAAAAAACCGGTTCCGATTGGTTTTTGCGAAAACCAGGAGAAACCGGAAAAAATCCGGCCGCTTTTCGCCAAAAACGGGAGGAACTGATAAAATTCCAGCCGGATTTGGTAAAAAACCAGAAGGAAAAAGAAAAATTCCGGCTGATTTTTGCAAGAAACCAGGAGAAACTGGAAAAAATCCAGCTGGTTTTCGCCAAAAACAGGAGGAATCGAAAAAATTCCAGGTGGATTTGGTAAAAAACCAGGAAGAAAAAGAAAAATTCCGGCTGGTTTTCGCCAAAACGGGCCGGAACCAAAAATATACCACATAGCTTTTTGATTATGTGTTTTTTATAAGTAAAGCGATTGTCATGAATCGCACATGTTTAACTTAAATAATAAGAGTATGAGAAAAGTTAGAGTTTTGCTCGATTTTATCAAGTACATTATACCGGTAAAGATCGAGTGCCTAAGAAAAGTGCTTGCGAACCTTACCAGCAATGCTACCGTTTTTCCAACGCCGGATGTGGAATTGACAGTACTAAAGGGGGTTTTGGATAAATTAGATGCCGACTATCTGGCTTCATTGGGTGGCTCGCACGTAGCCATTGCCCAAATGCACCAGAGTGAGGCAGAGGTTGACGAAAAATTCCGGATCATTGCCAAATATGTGGACAGGATAGCCAATGGCAATGAAAGTATTATCCTCATTGCAGGTTTTAACCCTACCAGGCAACCTGTACCATCATTAAAAGATCATTTTACGGCCAAAAACAGTGCAAACCCGGGTGAAATAATCCTCAGGTATAAAGCACAACCGAATGCCCGGTCGTATACGTGGCAGTACAGCGAGGTTAATCCTCCCGTAAAGGAAGAGGACTGGAAATATGCCGGAAGCAGTACAAAAGCCAAATTTACGATCCGTAACCTGGTGAACCTGACGAAGTATTGGTTCAGGGTTGCCCCGGTAACGGCTCAAGGCATGCAGCCCTGGTCCGAACCCATCAGTAAAGTGGCCATGTAACGGGGCATCGAAAGCGTGTGGTATAAGTATTCAGCCTTATATTTTCTGAGAAATCCCATAGCGTAACGGTTATGGGATTTTTTGTGCGAGGAATAGAGACCACAGTCCATAGTCGATAGTCCATGGTCTAAGATATATAGACGTCAGCTTTTTTACCCACTAAATCCTCTTGATTCAATTCGTTAAATTAGATTAATTCGATGACAATTATTATGTATACCTATTGTATTGAATTTACTTCATCTAATTTCACGAATTCAGCGAATTAATATGAAGGTTTTTTTTCAATTACATATAGCCATTTGATCTTCTAATCTCCAAATTTTCAAATTCCCCTCATTTTCAAATCCTCTTCTTCATTTTTTCATTTTTTTTCCTAAATTTATATCGCCTATCCAGCTAAAATGAAACATTTACGCTACGCCATGAACCTTGCTGCCAGCAAAATTGAACACCTGGACAAAACCCGCCTC
>DATBXH010000089.1:0-2494 GCA_036514375.1 Bacteroidales bacterium
CAGTCTTCAATGGCACACCACAAGCTTACCGGGGTTTGTTCCTGATTGACAAACAAGGAATTGTTCGCCACCAGGTTGTCAATGACATGCCTCTGGGTCGCAGCATTGACGAAGCACTTCGGATGGTTGAAGCGCTTCAGTTCTTTGAAGAAAACGGTGAAGTTTGTCCGGCTAACTGGCACAAAGGTGATAAAGCCTTAAAAGCCACACAAGAAGGTGTATCCGCTTATTTAGCAAACTATTAATTACGTTTGACTGTTGAAGCTTTGGTATCGCAGCTTTGTTCAAGACCCTTGATGATCTGCATTCATCAAGGGTTTATTATTTTATTTGAAATCATTACATCGTTATCATGAAGCTAAATGCAACCTGATATGGCATCGAATTATGAGAAAACACAATTTATTCTCACAATTTGAAATGTTTAAGTAATTTAGCCCCAATATAGTTTTAGTCTTTGTTTTTGCTTAAACCGGGAGTTTGATTATGTCTCTATTTGAGAAATTCAAGCAAGTAATTCATACAGTACCCGAAAAGAAATTCCTTCTGGCTGTAAGCGGAGGTATTGATTCGATGGTGATGATGCATCTTTTTTACAGACTCAAGTCCAGTTGTGCTGTCGTTCATTGCAACTTCCAGTTACGCGGAGAGGAATCCGATGGTGATGAAGCATTCGTAAGAGAGCAGGCTTCGAAGCTATATTATAAAGCCTTTGTAACACGTTTCGAAACCGAGGAATACGCACTGGAAAATCATCTTTCCATTCAAATGGCTGCCAGAGAGCTACGTTATACCTGGTTTGAAAAACTCCTGAAAGTACATCAATTTGACTTTATTTCAGTTGCTCATAACCGCGATGATGCTATTGAAACTTTTTTTATTAATCTCGCCAGAGGTAGCGGGATTGCAGGCTTAACAGGAATGCGGCCCACGAATGGAAACGTAATTAGACCTTTACTCAGTGCTTCGAGAGCAGAGATTGAGCAATATGCCAATGAAAATGGAATCACTTTTCGCGAGGATTCCAGCAACGCAAGCGACAAATATCTTCGTAACTATATCCGCCATCAACTGATCCCGGATTTTGAGGAGGCTTTTCCTCATTTCCGCGAAACCATGGCACAAAATCTCGAAAAGCTGAACGATGCCTACTCATTTTACAAGCAAGCGGTTAACGATGAAATTGATAAAATAACTCGTCTTAATGAAAAACTATTGTTTATTGATATTCCACAATTACTGACAACACCAGCATCAAAAACTGTTTTGTTCGAGATACTCAAAAATTATGGATTCTCTCCTGCTACCGTCGACGAGATATTTAATGTTACCCGGGCCATTTCCGGGAAACAGTTTGTTAGTGCAACTCATAAGCTGGTTAAAGACAGAGACTGCTTCATAGTTTCCGAATTGGAAAACGAGGGTAACATTCGCTATTATGTGGATGAAAGCACAAAAGCCATAGAAAATCCCATTCACTTGACCCTGGAGATCCTGGATAAAACCATGGATTTCCTTATTGAAAAAAGGCCGACTCTCGCATTCCTCGATTATGATAAACTTGAATTTCCTCTTATGCTTCGAAAATGGCAGCCGGGTGATTATTTTGCTCCCCTGGGAATGAACGGTATGAAAAAATTGAGCGATTTCTTCATCGATCAGAAACTTTCACTCATTGACAAACAGAATACCTGGCTTTTACTCTCAGGAAATCATATTGTTTGGGTAATTGGAAAAAGAATAGACGACAGATTTAAAGTAACTGAAACCACCCAACGGATTTTAAAAATATCTTAAGCTCTCAGATCATTCATTTTCCTCGTTTTCTCCTGTAATAAGCCCGGTACCAGGTAGATGTTTTCTTATAAAGCTGAAAAATATTTTCTTCAGGAAATATGTTAATCCGAAATACTGCAAAACGATCTTCTTCAATAGTCATGCCACCTGTATCCGTAGCTATCCCAAATTCAAAACCCGTATTACGTACTAAATCTTTGATCTCATCATTATAAAATCCAAAAGGATAAGCAAAAGAAACAACATGAGATTGTAAGTTTTCCTCGACCCTAATCTTACTCGTAGCTATCTCATAGTTTGATTCCTCCTGACTCAGTTTGGTCAAGTCAGGATGAGAAAGCGTATGAGCACCTATCTCCCAACCAGCCTCCACAAAAGCTTTTTTTTGTTCTAAAGTCATAAGTTTGTTTGTTTCCTTATCCTCGCCAGCATCCCAAAAATTAGCGGTTACCGAAAAATCACCCAACAGAAACAAGACACCTTTGAGTCCATACTTTTGCGCCAATGGTAACATATTCACAAAATTATCACGGTACCCATCATCGAAGGTGAGAATAAATGGTTTCCTGGGAAATTGACTAACAGGTTTATTTCCACTTGCAAATTCAAGGTAATCTTTAAAAGTAATTGATGTTAAGCCCCTCAGTTTAAAAAACCTGAAATGTTTTTCAAGATTCCTTCGTGTAACAAAAATCCG